>NZ_BAAGDE010000002.1:0-193856 GCF_054660795.1 Mycobacterium sp. MUNTM1 | reverse complement strand
CCGCCTCCGCCGCGCCCGCGGCCTCGAACAGGCCCTCGTCGTCGCACAGCTTGGCCAGCACCAGCACCGCACCCAGGAACGCCACCACCCCGGACAGGTCGGCGATCTGTTTCTCCGCCTGGTGAACGGAGATCGCGCCGACCGCGACCAGGATCAGGGCCGCCGGGACGGCCGCCAGCGCCTCGGACCAGCCCCCGGGGCGCGCGACGGCGAACGCCAGGACAACAGCAAGCAGCAGCAGCGCAACGGTCAGGGCCATTGGCGGCACTGCTCCTAACGGTCGGTGATGCCGGATGTTACCGGCCGGCAGGCCAATCCCGCGCGCCGGACGACGGCAAGGTCGGTTACTCTACGTCGACCAGCCAACCGCCGGAAGAGCGGAATCGATGACCAAGCCACCCGTCGCCGACGCGCTTCCGCGACGAACGGCACATGCGCTGGACCTGATGGCCTTCTCGCTGGCCGATGTTCGTGATGGCTTGGGTCCGTACCTGTCGATCTACCTCCTGCTGACCCACCACTGGGACCAGGAGTCGATCGGCTTCGTAATGGCCGTCGGCGGCATCGCCGGCGTCGTCGCACAGACGCCGATCGGCGCCTTGGTCGACAAGACGACGGCGAAGCGGGCGTTGGTCATCACCGCCGCGGTCGGAGTGGGGGCGGCCGCATTGGCGATGCCGCTGCTGCCCGGGTTCTATACGATCTCGCTCCTGCAAGCCGTCACCGGGGTCGCCGGCTCCGTGTTCAATCCGGCTCTGGCCGCCATCACGCTCGGCATCACCGGGCCACGGCTGTTTTCCCGGCGGGTCGGACGCAACGAATCGTTTCGACACGCCGGGACCGCGATGGCGGCCGCCGCCGCCGGCGGGCTCGCCTATTTCTTCGGCCCGGTGGCGGTGTTCTGGCTGCTGGCATGCATGGCGGCCCTGAGCGTTGTTGCAACGCTGCGGGTTCCGCGCGAAGCGATCGACGATGACGTGGCGCGCGGCATGGATCGGCTGGGGCCCCAACAGCACCCGCAGCCGTCCGGGTTCGCGGTGCTATGGCACAACCGCACGTTGTTGATATTCGCGGTGGTCGTCTTCGCATTCCACTTCGCGAACGCCGCCCTGCTGCCGCTGGTGGGACAGAAGTTGGCGTTGCACGACAAGGCGCTCGGAACGGCGCTGATGTCTTCGTGCATCGTCGCCGCGCAAGTCGTCATGGCGCCGGTGGCTTACGTCGTGGGCGCGAAAACCGACACCTGGGGACGAAAGCCGATCTTCTTGGTTGGCTTCGCCGTCTTGGCCGTTCGGGCTTTTTTGTATCCACTGTCCGACAATCCGTACTGGCTTGTCGGCGTGCAGCTGCTCGATGGCGTGGGAGCCGGCATATTCGGGGCGGTGGCCGCGCTGGTCGTCCAGGATGTCACGCATGGAACGGGGCGGTTCAATGTCAGCCTGGGGGCCGTGGCGACGGCGTGGGGCATGGGTTCGGCACTATCGAACTTTGTCGCCGGCGCGATCGTGGTCAACGCCGGTTACGACGCGGCATTCATGTCGCTGGGCGCAATCGCTGCGGTGGGCTTCGCCCTGTACCTGATCGCCATGCCGGAGACCCTTGAGGGGTCCGCCTCAGGCCCAGGGGTTTTCGCGCCGCCACACCGTCGGCAGGTGCACGGCGACACCGTCGCGAGTGGCCAGCTCGTCGATGGTGCGGATGGAAAAGTCTAGGTCGTCACCCGCATAGGGCAAGGCGCGCAACGGTTTTGTCAGCGGGCGGAAGAAGTCGTCCCAGTGGATGAGGATCACTCGTCGCGCCCCCACCGCCCGCACGGTCTCGGTCCAGTAGTCCACCAGGTAAGACCGCGGCTGCAGCCCGAGCTGCCCGACCGACAGGTAGACGGCGTCGGCGCGGTGGCCGGCCAGGGCGCCGTTGACGAAGCCGGCACTGCCCTGGATCAGCAGCCGCCGGTCCGTCGAGCGGTGGTGCACCAGCGTCGACCAGGATTCCCCGCAGCGGTACGCCGAGGCCTTCACCGGCGGGGTCACCGGTTCGTCGATGACGCCCGGGAACCGGTCGGGCGGGCAGTGGTGCGATTCGATCAGGGTGACGTCGTAGGCGCCCAACCGAATCGGTTCACCGTCGACCGCGACGACGATCCGGTCGGCGGGCAGCCCGTACCCGCGCCCGACATTGGCCGCGGACTGCCCGCCGACCAGCTGCGCACCCGTGCGATCGGCGACCGGGGCGGAGTCCAGCACGTGGTCGATGTGGGTGTGCACCGGAACGACCGCGGCCAGCCGCGAGACCTTGGCCCGGGCAAGGCATCCGTCGACGCGCGTCGGCGAGGGCGCCACCTTGCCGGCCGCGATTTTGGCGAGGCTCGGCCGGGAGAAGTAGCCGTCGGTCAGCAACGCCGACGAGCCGTCGTCGATCAGCAGGGTCGCCACACCCATCCATGTCACCGAGGGCGCGCCGGGTGGGGCGGCCGGCGCGTCGAACCGGTCCGCGTACCGTGCGATGTCGGGCCGCCCGAGTTTCAGCCGCATCAGCAGAAGGCCCTGATCTTGATGCCGGATGCCTCGAGGTGGTCGCGAACGGCGGTGGCGATCTGCACGGCTCCCGGCGAATCACCATGCACGCACACGGATTCCGCTTTCATGGCGAGTTGCGTGCCGTCGGTCGCGGCGACGTGCCCCGAGGTGACCATGGCGGCCACTCGGTCGGCGATCTGCGCCGGATCGTGCAGCACCGCGCCCTGCTCACGGCGGGACACCAGCCGACCGTCGGGCCGATACGCCCGGTCGGCGAAAGCCTCTGCGACCGTGCGTAACCCGCGCCGGGCGGCTTCGTCGAAGAACACCGAACCCGCCATGCCCAGCACCGGCAGCCCGGCGTCCACCAGGCGCACCGCCTCGGCCACGGCGGCGGCCTGCTCGGCGTGGGTCACGATCGTGTTGTACAGCGCGCCATGGGGTTTGATGTAGGACACCGACGAACCGGCCGCCTGCGCCATCGCCTGCAGCGCGCCGATCTGATACACCACGTCGGCGATCAGGTCCTCGGCGGCGACGTCGATGAAGCGCCTGCCGAACCCGGCCAGGTCGCGATAGCTCACCTGCGCCCCGATGCGGACCCCACGCGCGGCGGCCGACCGGCATACCCGCAACAGGCCCGCGGGGTCGCCGGCATGAAAACCGCACGCGACGTTGGCGCTCGTGACGATGCCGAGCATGGCGTCGTCGTCACCCAGGCGCCAGACGCCGAAGCCCTCGCCCAGGTCGGCGTTGAGGTCGATACCGGCCACCCGCCCAGCTTATGGGGGCGCGGTCGCGCCGGCCTAGGCGAGGAGGCGGCGCGGCGCCCGGCTACTGCCGGGCGACCTTGGCCGCGATCTGCTGGGCGAGGTCGACCGCGGACCCGCCGGGCAGGAAGGAGCCGCAGGTGGCGACGTCGACGACGACGTTGTTGCGCGCGGTCAGCGCCCGCTGGCAGGTCCAGCCGTCGCTGCTGTCCTGCACCTCGGAGGTGCTGAGCGTGCCCGCGACCTTGTGGGCCTCGCCCACCGCCCACACGATTTCGGGCTTGCCCGTGGGACGTTCGGAGAACTTGCGATTGGCGCAGCCGAACCAGCGTCGCACCGAGGCGTCGTAGAACGCGTTGGCTTTCCGCGCGGACGGGAAGGCGATCACGGCCTGGATGGCGGAGTCGTTGCGGACCGCCGGGTCATCGAAGTTGTCGTCGAAGCGCTGGCCGCGCATCGCGGTCCAGCCGCTGTCGGCGTAGACGGCTGCCTGGGCCGGGCCGTCCATCGCCAGGCAGTTCTTGTCGCTGAACGTCGAGCTCCAGTCCCACATCTCCTGCACGCCGTACCGGAGCCGCATCGCGGAGCTGAGCAAGGAGTTGATCTGGTCCTTGTCGAGCAGCAGCCCGTCCAGGGCCGCGGCGGTCAGCGGAGTCTGGGGCAACGGACCGGAGGTATCCGCGGGCGCCGCGCGGCCGCCGACGACGGTGGTGCAGCCGGCCGTCAGGGCGCACACCGCCGCAAGCGCCAGGAACGCGATCCGCCCGCGCACCACTGCCTTCTCCGATGTGGGGCCAATGTGTGCCACCAGCTTATGCGGCCGACTCCCGCCGGCGCCCGATCATCCAGCAGACCAGGTAGATCAGAAACGAGATGCTCGCGACGAAGACCGACACCGGCACGCCGGGAGCCAGCGACAGCACCAGGCCGCCGACGGCGGACACCTCGGCGAACACCACGGAGGTCACCATCGCCGCCGCCGGCGAGGAGACCACCCGGGCCGCCGCGGCCGCCGGGGTGATGAGCAACGACATCACCAGCAGCGCGCCGACGATCTGCACCGCCTGGGCCGCCACCACACCGACCAGGGCCGCGAACACGATGCCCAGCGCGTAGACCGGGACACCGCGCGCCGCGGCGACATCGGGATCGACGGTGGCGAACAACAGCGGCCGGTAACACGTCGCCAGAACGGCGATGACCAGCAGGCAGACCAGCGCCAGCATGGTCAGGCCCGTGTAGCCGACCCCGACGATCTGGCCGGTCAGCAGGGCGAAACTGGTCGACGTGCGGCCGGGATAGAGATGGATGAACAGCACCGCCAGGCCCAACCCGAAGGCCAGCACCACGCCGATCACCGAATCGCGCTCCCGGTCGCGCCGCCCGAGCACGCCGAACAACGCCGCGGCCAGGGCGCTGCCGATCAGCGCGCCCACCCCCACGCCGAAGCCGACCAACAGCGCGAAAGCGGCTCCGGTCAGCGACAATTCGCTGGAACCGTGCACGGCGAACGACATCTGCCGCATCACGATGAACGGCCCGATCAGTCCGGCTACCAGCCCGAGCAGGGCGGCGGCCGCCAGCGCCTGCTGCACGAAGTCGTGGCCGAGCAGGTGGGCGGTGATGTCGAAGGAGAACAGATGGTTCAGCAAGCCGGCGAGCCGATGGTCCATCAGCTGTACCCGTCGTCGCGCGCGCCGGCCACCACGTAGCCGTCCTTGACCTTCACCACCTGGATGTCGGATCGGTACAGGGCCGACAGCGTCTGGCTGGTCATCACCTGCTCGACGGTGCCGATCTCGAATCGGCCGTCGACCAGGTACAGCAGCCGGTCCACGTACGGCAGGATCGGGTTGAGCTCGTGGGTGACGACGATGACCGTGGTCGCGGCGTCCTGGCGGCGCCGCTCGATCAGGGCCGACACCAGCTTGGCGTTGGCGGGGTCCAGCGTCAGCAGCGGCTCGTCGCACAGCAGCAGCAGCGGGTCGCTCACCAGCGCCTGGGCGATGCGCACCCGCTGCAACTCGCCGCCCGACATCATCCCGACCCGGACGTCGGCCAGGTGTTCGCCGTTGACCTGGCGCAGCGCTTGGCGCACGGCCGCGCGCCGGCGTTCCCGATCGGCGGACCGCAGCGGGATGGCGCCCCAGCGCGGCCCGTCGATGCCCAGCCGAACCAGGTCGCGCCCGCGCAGCATCACGTCGGCGTCCATCGGACGGTGTTGGGGCACATAGCCGATGCGTCCGCTGCCGGTGGTGATCGGCTTGCCGTCCACCAGCCCGGCGCCGGCGCTCAGTGCCAGCTGCCCGAGCAGGACCTTGAGCAGCGACGTCTTGCCGCTGCCGTTCGGGCCCAGCACCGCGATGAATTCGCCGCGCGACACCGACAGGTCCAGCTGGTCCCACAGCACGCGGTCGCCGAACGACAGCCGCGCGCCGCGCAGTGAAACGATCTCCGCGGGGTTTTCGACGGCCGCGACGGGTTCGAGGCTCATGACGGCGCGGGCCGGCTCGACTGCAGCGCGGACTGCAGCTGGTTGACCGTATTGCGTTGCCAGGTCAGGTAATCCGTGCCGTCGGTCAGCGTTTCGGGCACGTCGGTGACCGGGACGCCCGCGTGCCGCGCGGCGTCGCGCAGGGCGCTGATCGCGGTCGTGGAGGTCTGCGGGTTGATCAGCACCGCCGCCACCTGACGCCGGTTGACCAGGTCGAGGACCATCGCCATGTCGGCCGGCGCCGGATCGGTCTCGTTCTCGATGGCCGCCTCGAACGTGGGCGGGGTCCGGTTCACCAGCCCCGAAGCCCTCAGCAGGTAGAACGCGACCGGTTCGGTCGCGACCACCGCGGTGTTGGGGTGGGTGGTCGCGATCGCGTGCTCGACGCCGGCGATGGAGTCGGCGTCGCGGCCGAAGGCGGCGGCGTTGGCCCGATAGTCGGCGCCGTTGCCCGGGTCGATCGTCGCGAGGCGGTCGGCGATGGTGGCCGCGACCGATTTCGCGACGGCCAGGTCGTAGAAGACGTGCTCGTTGCGGGGTTGTCCGCCGTCCAGGAACGAGTAGGCGTCGACCGGCTTGGCGTCGGGATGGCGGGCCAGCACGTCGTCGACCCAGGCGTCATAGCCGCCGCCGTTGAACACCACCAACCGGGCGTCGGCGATCGCGGCGGCGTCCGCTGGGCTCACCTCGTAGGAGTGTGGGTCGACGTCCGCCCCACTCAGGATGGATTTGACGGCGACATGGGAGCCCGCGACGGCGCGCGCCACGCTGCCCCACACATCGGTGGAGGCGACGACGGAGATGGCGCGGGAGTGGGCGGCGCCGCTGCAGGCGGTGAGGATTGCCCCGCCGGTCAGCACCAGGGCGGCCGCCAGCCATCGCGTTGCCTCAGCGGTCCTGGCCTTCGCCGTTCGCTGCCGCGTCAGTGCCGTGCGCACGTCCGATTTCCTCCCGCCGGCCAGTCAGCCGATCCATAATACTAATGAAAACCGTTTCCATTACAAAGCCGCAAGCTGAAGCACGTACGCGCGGGCCCCGATCCGCTGTAGCCTCACCGAACGTGAGTCCCACACCGCGCCGGCGTGCGACTCTGGCGTCGTTGGCGGACGAGCTCAACGTTTCGCGCACGACGATCTCGAATGCCTTCAATCGGCCCGATCAGCTCTCGCCGGACCTGCGTGAGCGCGTGCTCGCGACGGCCAAGCGGCTCGGCTACGCCGGCCCCGACCCGGTGGCGCGATCGTTGCGCACCCGGAAGGCCGGCGCGGTCGGCCTGGTGATGGCCGAACCCCTGCCCTACTTTTTCAGTGACCCCGCCGCGCGGGACTTCGTCACCGGGGTGGCGCAGTCGTGCGAGGCGCTGGGGCAGGGGCTGCTGCTGGTGGCCGTCGGGCCCACCCGCAGCCTCAAAGACGGGACGGCCGCGGTGCTTTCGGCCGGTGTGGACGGCTTCGTGGTGTATTCGGTGTGCGACGACGATCCCTACCTGCAGGTGGTGTTACAGCGCCGGCTGCCGGTCGTGGTGGTCGACCAACCGAAGGGGCTCGCCGGCGTCTCGCGGGTGGGCATCGACGACCGCGCCGCGATGCGCGGGCTCGCCGACTACGTGCTGGGCCTGGGGCACCGTGAGATCGGGCTGCTGACCATGCGGCTGGGCCGGGACCGGCGCCAGGGCCTGGTGGACGTCGACCGGCTGCGCTCACCCGCCTTCGACGTGCAGCGCGAGCGCATCGTCGGCGTGTGGGAGGCGATGACGGCCGCCGGGGTCGACCCCGATTCCCTGACCGTGGTGGAAAGCTACGAGCACCTGCCCGAATCCGGCGGAGCGGCCGCGAAGGTCGCCTTGGAGACCAACCCGCGGATCACCGCGCTCATGTGCACCGCGGACATCCTGGCCCTGTCCGCCATGGATTACCTGCGCGCACACGGCATTTACGTGCCCGGCCAGATGACGGTCACCGGATTCGACGGCGTGCCCGAGGCCATCAACCGCGGCCTGACCACGGTGTCGCAATCCAGCCTGCAGAAGGGCCGCCGGGCGGGGGAGCTGTTGTTGAAGCCGCCGCGATCCGGTCTGCCGGCCGTCGAACTGCTGGACACCGAGCTCGTCCGGGGCCGCACCGCGGGGCCGCCGGCGTGAGCCGGTTGGAAACTAGGCCCGTTCGGTGTCGCCGATCAGCAGCCGCACGGCCAGGTCCAGCCGCTTGCTGACGTCGGTGGCCGACGCCCGCCGGGTCAGCCACGCCAGCAGGTTCGACAGCCACACGTCCGAGATCACCCGGGCGATGTGGTACTGGTCCTCGGTCGGTTCGCCGTCGGCCATCGCGCGCGCGAACATCGAATCGATGAGCTTTTCGACCTGGTCGACCTCGCTGGCCGCCGACGCGTCGGCGAACACGTAGGCGCGCGTCATCGCCTCGGTCAGCAGGGGGTTGCGCTGCATCGCGCGGTTGAGCTTGCCCACCATGAAGTTGAGCCGCTGGAAGGGCGTGCCACCGGTCATCGCCGAGCGGTCCGTCTTGGCGTCGATGCGGCTGAACTCGCGGCCCAGCGCCGACACCAGCAGGTGCACCTTCGACGGGAAATACCGGTACAGCGTTCCCACCGCGACATCCGCGCGATCCGCGACCGCCCGCATCTGAACCGCCTCGTAACCGCCCTTGGAGGCGATGGCCATGGTGGCGTCCAGGATGCGCTTGCGGCGTTCCCGCTGCGCCTCGGACCCCAGCTCGGATTCCGCCAATACCGCCACGTTTATGACCTCGCGCGGCTGCGCGTCAGACACGCGGCTCGGATTTGCGTTGGCTGGCATGTGACGGTTTGCTCCTGTTCCGGGCGGTTCGTTTGCAAACGATACGCATTCTGCGTGTGAATTTCCCACCTCCATACCGCGGCGGACAAGCGCTGTGCTGCTGTGATGGCGTTCGACTTGACGGTCGATCACTGGCACTATTAGAACACGTTCTAGTCTCGAAGAGAGCGGGTTGCGTGCCAACACGTCACGGAGACATACCCGTTTGGCGGGCAGATCGCACAATCAGGACAGGGGTCCAACCCCTTGTCACGTCGAGTCAAGGACGCGGAGGTCCTCTCAGGTGGTAGCGACCGTCACCGACGAGCAGTTTGCTGCGCGCGCCCTGGTGCGCGACTGGGCCCGCAATGCGACCTCGGGGCCGGGCGGTACCGCGGCGATCCGCGACGTCGAGCAGGGCAAGTCCGACGCTTGGCGGCCGGTATTCGCCCGGCTGGCCGAGCTGGGCATCTTCGGCGTCGCGATCCCGGAGGAGTTGGGCGGCGCGGACGGCAGCATCGAAGACCTGTGCGCGATGGTCGAGGAAGCGGCCAAGGCGCTGGTTCCCGGGCCGGTGGCCACCACCGCGCTGGCCACGTTGGTTGTTTCGGATCCCGAGGTGTTGGGCGCCCTGGCGTCCGGGGCGCGCTTCGCCGGGCTGGCCCTGGAGGGCGACATCGAGTTCGACGGCGCGACGTCGACGGCGTCGGGCACCCTGCCGTTCGCGCTGGGTGTGGCCGAGGGAGCCCTGCTGTTGGCGCCGGCCGACGGGAAGTGGCTGCTGGTCGACACCGGCGCTGACGGTGCGCAGATCGAGCCGCTGGTTGCCAGCGACTTCTCCCGGCCGTTGGCCCGGGTGGTGCTGAACTCCGCCCCGGCCACCGTGGTGGCGGACACCCGGGCACGCGTCGAGGAGCTGGCCGCGACGGTGCTGGCGGCCGAGGCCGCCGGCGTCACCCGCTGGTCGCTGGAGACCGCCGTCGACTACGCGAAGGTCCGCGAGCAGTTCGGCAAGCCGATCGGCAGCTTCCAGGCGATCAAGCACATCTGCGCCGAGATGCTGTGCCGCGCCGAGCAGGCCGAGGTGGCCGCCGCCGACGCCGCGCGCGCCGCCGCCGAGGGCGACGAATCCCAGTTCGCCATCGCCGCGGCCCTGGCCGCGAGCACCGGCATCGCCGCCGTGAAGGCCAACGTCAAGGACTGCATCCAGGTGCTCGGCGGCATCGGCTGCACCTGGGAGCACGACGCGCACCTGTACCTGCGCCGGGCGCATGCCATCGGCCGGTTCCTGGGCGGCGCCGAGACGTGGTTGCGCCGCATCACCGCGCTGACCCAGGCGGGGGTGCGGCGCCGGCTGGGGATCGATCTCACCGAGGTCGAGGACCAGCGGGCGGAGATCGCCGCCGCCGTTGCCCAGATCGCCGAGCTGCCCGAGGAGAAGCGGCAGGCGGCCCTGGCCGAGGCGGGCCTGCAGGCGCCGCACTGGCCGCCGCCCTACGGGCGCGGCGCGGGTCCGGCCGAGCAGCTGCTGATCGATCAGGAGCTGGCGGCGGCCGGCGTGGCCCGGCCCGACCTGGTGATCGGCTGGTGGGCGGCGCCGACCATCCTCGAGCACGGCACGCCGGAACAGGTCGAGCGCTTCGTGCCCGGCACCACGCGCGGCGAATTCCTTTGGTGTCAGCTGTTTTCCGAGCCGGGAGCCGGCTCTGACCTGGCCTCGTTGCGCACCAAGGCGGTCCGTACCGAAGGCGGCTGGAACCTGACCGGGCAGAAGGTGTGGACGTCGGCCGCGCACAAGGCGAAGTGGGGCGTGTGCCTGGCCCGCACCGACCCGGACGCGCCGAAACACAAAGGCATCACCTA
This sequence comes from Mycobacterium sp. MUNTM1, assembly GCF_054660795.1. Taxonomy (NCBI): domain Bacteria; kingdom Bacillati; phylum Actinomycetota; class Actinomycetes; order Mycobacteriales; family Mycobacteriaceae; genus Mycobacterium; species Mycobacterium sp. MUNTM1. The sequence goes on along the minus strand of NZ_BAAGDE010000002.1, from coordinate 183,422 downwards.
CTTTTTGGTGGAGATGAGCTCCCCAGGCATCGAGATCCGGCCGCTGCGTGAGATCACCGGTGACTCGTTGTTCAACGAGGTCTTCCTGGACAACGTGTTCGTCCCCGACGAGCTGGTCGTCGGCGAGGTGAACGACGGTTGGCGGCTGGCCCGCACCACGCTGGCCAACGAGCGGGTCGCGATGGCCAACGGAACGGCGCTGGGCAACCCGATGGAGGAATTGCTCGAGCTGCTGGCCGAGCGCGAGCTCGACGCCGCGGAGCAAGATCGGTTGGGGCGGTTGATCGTTACCGCGCAGACCGGCGCGCTGCTGGACCAGCGGATCGCCCAGCTGGCCGTCGGCGGGCAGGACCCCGGGGCGCAGTCCAGCGTGCGCAAGCTCATCGGTGTCCGCTACCGCCAGGCCCTGGCCGAGTTCACGATGGACGTGTCCGAGGGCGGCGGCCTGGTCGACCGCCGGGCGGACGGCGACCGGGCGGTGTTCGACTTCCTCAACACCCGCTGCCTGACCATCGCCGGCGGCACCGAGCAGATCCTGCTCACCGTCGCCGCGGAGCGGCTTCTCGGCCTGCCCCGCTAGCCCTTTGCGCCGAGCCGGTAATTTTGCGGGCCCTTACTCGCACTTCCTCTGCAGGATTACAGCCTCGACGGCACGAGGGCCTCAGGAGAACGTGGTGACCGCGCAGGTGCTCGGCGACGTGATGTTGACCCCGGAGTAGACCACCTGGATGTGGGTGCAGGCGATGACGTTGTTGTCGGTCTTGGGCTGGCCCGTCTGCCAGTCGGTGGAGTCGATACGCCCGTTGGTCTGGTACTTCTCCGGTGGGCCCTCGCCCATATAGATGGTGGTGATCTCGTCGGAACCCATCGACTTGTGCACCCGCTCGTACTGGCCGTCGGCGTGCGCGTCGAGGTAGGCCAGCCGGTTCGAGGAGCGGATCTCGGTGGTCTGCCGGGCCCACAGGCCGGGCGGGAAGCCGGTCACCCCGTTGGGTGTTTGCATGTCCGCCCCCGCGGTGAAGTCGCAGTGGCCGTCGGCCTTGAAGCAATTGAGGATCATGCGCGTCTCGAGCTGGTTGGGCCCGTCGAGCGGGAAGAGCGTGGTGGCGGTGTTGCTCGACGCCGCGCACACGGCGGCGGGCAGAAACATCGGCGTCACCGCGACGACTGCGAATCCCGATACCAGCCGCATCATCGATGCTTCCCTTCCCTCTGACCCAGGGTGAACTTAACCCCGCGACTATTCGTCGTAGGTGACTTCTACCGAATCAGATTCCGGGTGAGATTGACAGGCCAGGATCAGGCCATCGTCCAGATCCTGCTGCTCGAGCACGTCGTTGACCTCCATGCTCACGTTGCCCTTGCGCAGCGTGCACGCGCACGCGCCGCAGTGACCCTCGCGGCAGGAGAAGGGCGCATCCAGACCCTTGGCCAGCAGGACGTCGAGCAGCTTGGCGTTGCGCGGCCACGACACGGTGTGGGTTTCGCCGTCCAGCTCGACCACCGCGGTCGCCGGCGGCTCGTCGCCTTCGGGGGTGTCCTCGATCTTCACCGCCGCGAACGGATCCGAGTCCAGCGACTTGAACACCTCGATATGTATTTGCGGCGCAGGGACTTTCAGCGCCTCCAACGCTTCTTTCGCCGAGTCCATGAAGGCGCCCGGGCCGCAGATGTAGACGGGCCGATCCGTGTAGGGGGCGGCCAGCTTGGCCAGCGCGGCCACGCTGGGCAGGCCCTGCAGCGATTCCAGCCAGTGCAACACCGTGAGCCGGTCGGGATATTTGGCCGACAGCTCGCGCAGGGCTTCGGAGAAGATCACCGACTTCTCGTCGCGGTTGGCGTAGACCAGTGTCACCTGCCCGCTGCCCTCGGCCAGCGCCGACTTGCAGATCGACATGATCGGCGTGATCCCGCTGCCCGCTGCCATCAGCAGGAAGTCGTCGCCCAGCGTTTTGGGCACGAAGTTGCCCGACGGGGCCAGCACGTGGATCCGCATGCCCTTGTGCGCGTGGTCGCACAGCCAGTTGGACGCGTAACCGTCGGCGGTGCGTTTGACCGTGACCGTCAGCGCGTCGTCGGTGAACGGCGAACTGCACAGCGAGTAGCAGCGGGCCACCGAGCCGGTGCGCTCGCTGGGAACGCGCAGCGTCAGGAACTGGCCCGGCGCGTACCGTAGCCGCTCGGGCGGGATCTCGGGGTCGCCCGCGTCGTCGGGCACCGCGAACACCAGGGACCGCGCGTCGTCGGTCTCGGCGATGACCTCGGCGACCTGCAGTTCGAGGACGTGGTCACCCAGCGGCTCGTCGGGTGCTTGGTCCAGATCCGCCTCGGTCAAGGCCCGTCCCTTCCTTTCGTTGCAACTAGAACATGTTACAGAAAAGCGGATTCGTATCGCTACCAGCCGCAGGAATACCCTGCTCGACACAAATCGGAACGTGTTCTAGTCTCTGGTGTAAGTCCGCTCAGTAAGTCTGGCGCAGGAGGCAAACGTAAGTGACGTCCATTCAACAGCGTGATGCGCAGTCGGTTTTGGCTGGCATCGATGATCTGCTCCCGCAGATTCGCGAACGCGCTCAGGCGACGGAGGACCTGCGGCGGCTGCCCGATGAGACCGTGCAGGACCTTCAGGACGTGGGCTTCTTCACCCTGTTGCAGCCCGAGCAGTGGGGCGGCCTGCAGTGCGATCCGTCGCTGTTCTACGAGGCGGTGCGGCGGCTGGCCAGCGCGTGTGGTTCCACCGGCTGGGTGAGCTCGATCATCGGCGTGCACAACTGGCACCTGGCGCTGTTCGACCAGCAGGCGCAGGAGGAGGTCTGGGGCGAGGATCCCACGACCCGGGTCTCGTCGTCGTATGCCCCGATGGGGGCCGGCGTGGTGACCGACGGCGGTTATCTGGTCAACGGTTCGTGGAACTGGTCGTCGGGGTGTGACCACGCCACGTGGGCGTTCCTCGGCGGTCCGGTGATCAAGGACGGCCGCCCGGTCGACTTCGGCAGCTTCCTGATCCCGCGCAGCGAGTACCGCATCGACGACGTGTGGCATGTCGTCGGCCTGCGTGGCACGGGCAGCAACACCGTCGTCGTCAAGGACGTCTTTGTGCCGCGGCACCGGTTCCTGTCCTACAAGGCGATGAATGACGGCACCGCGGGCGGATACCAGAACAACACCGCCGCGGTCTACAAGATGCCTTGGGGCACAATGCACCCCACCACGATCTCGGCACCGATCGTCGGGATGGCCTACGGCGCCTACGACGCGCACGTCGAGCACCAGGGCAAGCGGGTGCGCGCCGCGTTCGCCGGCGAGAAGGCCAAGGACGACCCGTTCGCCAAAGTCCGCATCGCCGAGGCGGCCAGCGACATCGACGCCGCATGGCGCCAGCTGAGCGGCAACGTCGCCGACGAGTACGCCCTGCTGTCGGCCGGCAAGGAGATCCCGTTCGACCTGCGTGCCCGCGCCCGCCGCGACCAGGTGCGCGCCACCGGCCGCGCGATCGCCTCGATCGACCGGCTGTTCGAAGCTTCCGGCGCCACCGCCCTGGGCAATGACCAACCGGTGCAACGGTTCTGGCGCGACGCGCACGCCGGTCGGGTGCACGCGGCCAACGACCCCGAGCGGGCCTACCAGATCTTCGGGAACAACGAGTTCGGGTTGCCGCCCGGCGACACCATGGTCTGACAAATGACTGCGACCGAGGAACTGACCTTCGAGTCCACCTCGCGCTTCGCAGAGGTGGACGTGGATGGGCCGCTGAAGCTGCACTACCACGAGGCCGGCGTGGGCAACGACCAGACGGTGGTGCTGCTGCACGGCGGCGGCCCGGGTGCGGCGAGCTGGACGAACTTCTCGCGCAACATCCCGGTGCTGGCGCAGCGCTTCCACGTGCTAGCCGTCGACCAGCCCGGCTACGGCCACTCCGACAAGCGCGCCGAGCACGGTCAGTTCAACCACTACGCCGCCCGTGCGCTCAAGGGCCTCTTCGACCAGCTGGGTCTGGGACGCGTTCCGCTGATTGGGAATTCGCTCGGCGGCGGCACGGCGGTGCGGTTCGCGCTCGACTACCCGGACCGGGCCGGCAAGCTGGTGCTGATGGGGCCGGGCGGCGTGAGCGTGAACCTGTTCGCGCCCGACCCGACCGAGGGCGTCAAGCGGCTGGGCAAGTTCTCCGCCGAGCCGACCCGAGAAAACCTCGAGGCGTTCCTGCGGGTGATGGTCTACGACCAGAAACTGATCACCGACGAATTGATCGACCAGCGTTTCGCGTTGGCCAGCACGCCCGAATCGCTGACGGCGACGCGCGCGATGGGAATGTCGTTCGCCGGAGCCGATTTCGAGCTCGGCATGATGTGGCGCGAGGTGCATCGGCTGCGCCAGCCGGTGCTGCTGATCTGGGGACGCGAGGACCGGGTCAACCCGCTGGACGGGGCGCTGGTCGCGCTGAAAACGATTCCGCGTGCCCAGCTTCACGTCTTCGGGCAATGTGGGCACTGGGCGCAGGTGGAGAAGTTCGACGAGTTCAACAAGCTCACCATCGATTTCCTGGGAGGTGCGCGATGAGCATTCGCTCGCTGGGTTACCTGCGTATCGAGGCCACCGACATGGCGGCCTGGCGCGAGTACGGCCTGAAGGTCCTCGGCATGGTCGAGGGCAAGGGTGCGACCGAGGGCGCGCTGTACCTGCGGATGGACGACTTCCCGGCCCGGCTGGTCATCGTGCCCGGCGAGCAGGACCGGCTCATCGAGGCGGGCTGGGAGTGCGCGAATGCTGCTGGCCTGCAAGAGATTCGGAACCGGCTGGACGTCGAGGGCACGCCCTACAAGGAGGCCACCGCGGCCGAACTGGCCGATCGCCGGGTCGACGAGATGATTCGGTTCTCCGACCCGTCCGGCAACTGCCTGGAGGTCTTCCACGGCGCGGCCCTCGAGCATCGCCGGGTGGTCAGCCCGTACGGACACAAGTTCGTCACCGCCGAGCAGGGCCTTGGACACGTGGTGCTGACCACCCGCGACGACGAAGAGACGCTGCACTTCTACCGGGATGTGCTGGACTTCAAGCTGCGCGACTCGATGCGGCTGCCGCCGCAGGTGGTCGGTCGGCCCGCCGACGGCCCGCCGGCCTGGCTGCGGTTCCTGGGCTGCAACCCGCGCCACCACAGCCTGGCCTTCATGCCCGGGCAGACCCCCAGCGGCATCGTGCACCTGATGGTCGAGGTCGAGGAGGCCGACGACGTCGGGCTGTGCCTGGACCGGGCGCTGCGCAAGAAGGTGCCCATGTCGGCCACGCTGGGCCGCCACGTCAACGACCTGATGCTGTCCTTCTACATGAAGACACCCGGCGGATTCGACATCGAATTCGGCTGCGAGGGAAGGCAAGTCGCCGACGACGACTGGATCGCCCGGGAGAGCACCGCGATCAGCCTGTGGGGCCACGACTTCAGCGTCGGCTTCAAGGGGTAATTTCGAGGTATGACTGCCGCGCCGATCGACCCGCGCACGTTCCGTAGCGTGCTCGGCCAGTTCTGCACCGGGATCACCATCATCACCACCGTGCACGACGACGCCCCGGTCGGCTTCGCCTGCCAGTCCTTCGCGGCGCTGTCGTTGGACCCGCCGCTGGTGCTGTTCTGCCCCACCAAGGTGTCCCGGTCGTGGAAGGCCATCGAGGCCAGCGGCCGGTTCTGCGTCAACATGCTGACCGAGCAGCAGAAGCACGTCTCGGCCCGATTCGGCTCCAAGGAGCCCGACAAGTTCGCCGGGATCGACTGGCACCCCTCGGAACTCGGCTCGCCGATCATCGACGGGTCGCTGGCCTACATCGACTGCACGGTGGCCTCCGCGCACGACGGGGGCGATCACTTCGTGGTTTTCGGTGCGGTGCAGTCGCTTTCAGAGGCACCCAAGATCAAGCCCCGGCCGCTGTTGTTCTATCGCGGCGAATACACCGGCATCGAGCCGGACAAGACGACGCCCGCGCAATGGCGCGACGATCTGGAAGCGTTCCTGACCACCACCACGCAGGACACCTGGCTCTGAGCCGCCCCGCCGTATCCGGTGTCTGACGACTGGTAGCGCGGGGTATGTAATACGACGAGGTCGGTAATCACCCCAGCCCGGGAAGGCGGGTCGTCGTTGATTCGGTTCGGATGCGTGGCCTTGCTCGTGGCCGTTTCGGCGATATCGGCGTCCCTGGCGGTCATGGGATCGTGGGGTTGGTGGATCGCCGCGGCGATGGTTGCGGCGGTGGCCGCCGTGGGCTGCTACGACCTGATCCAGCGTGAGCACTCCGTTCTGCGGAACTACCCGGTGTTGGGGCATCTGCGGTTCATGTTGGAGGCGCTCCGCCCGGAAGTGCAGCAATACTTCGTTGAACGCAACTTCGACGGCCGGCCCTTCGACCGCGACGTCCGCTCGCTGATCTACCAGCGCGCCAAGGGGACGGTCGCCGAGCAGTCTTATGGCACCGAGCGCGACATCGATTGGGACGGCTACGAATACCTGGTCCACTCGACGGCCCCGGTCGAACCGCCGCCGGAGCCCTATCGGGTTCGGATCGGTGGACCCGACTGCACGCAGCCCTACGACATCGCGCTGATGAACGTCTCCGCGATGAGCTTCGGTTCGCTGTCCGGTAATGCGCTACGGGCGCTGAACAACGGGGCCCGCAAGGGTCGCTTCGCGCACGACACCGGCGAAGGTGGGCTGACGCCTTACCATCTCGGCGGTGCGGACGTGGTCTGGGAGATCGGTTCCGGTTACTTCGGGACCCGGACCAAGGACGGTGCGTTCGATCCGGTTCAGTTCGCGGACAAGGCCGCTCACGAACTGGTGAAGTGCGTCTCGATCAAGCTCAGCCAAGGCGCGAAGCCCGGTATCGGTGGCGTCCTCCCGGCCGCGAAGGTCAGCAGGGAGATCGCCGAGTACCGCGGCGTGCCGATGGGCGAGAAGTGCGTCAGCCCGGCGGCACACTCGGAGTTCGCCACTCCGCGCGAGTTGATCGGCTTCGTGGCGCGGCTGCGTGAGTTGGCCAAGGGCAAGCCGGTGGGCTTCAAACTGTGCGTCGGGTCGAGGACCGACGTGCTGGCGATCTGCAAGGCGATGCTCGCGGAGGGGGTGACGCCCGATTTCATCATCGTCGACGGCGCCGAAGGCGGTACCGCCGCCGCGCCGCTGGAATACGAAGACCACGTTGGTCTTCCCCTCACCGACGGGCTGATGATCGTGCACAACGCGCTGGTGGGGACGGGCCTGCGCGACCGGATCCGGATAGGCGCGAGCGGCAAGGTCGCGACCGGAAACGACATCGTCAAACGTCTCATCCAGGGAGCGGACTACACCAGCTCCGCCCGGTCGATGATGATGGCGACAGGTTGCATCCAATCCCAGCGATGCCATACCAACCGCTGCCCGGTCGGGGTGGCGACCCAAGACCCGGCCCGGGCGCGCGCACTGGACGTCGAGGACAAAAGCGAGCGGGTATACCGCTATCAGCGGGCGACCGTCGCCCAGGCGATGCTGATCATGGGGTCGATGGGGGTCTGCGACCCGTCCATGTTGAACCCCCACATGCTGCGCAAGCGCGTCTCGGCCGTCGAGCAACGCTCGTACGCCGAGCTTTACGAATGGCTGACGACCGGCGTGCTGCTGGATCGCGCTCCCGCCACCTGGCGGTCGGATTGGGACGCAGCCGATCCCGACTCGTTCGCTCCGGTCGGTACTTCGCGGCCGTCGATTTTTTAGAGACGCCGGGCTCTGACTCCGATGTTTGGCACGCCTTCGGGCGGGAATGCGTGACGCATGCACGCGACCGCGCCGTCACAGGCCCGTACGGCCCGGGGCACCCGGACGCTCGTCGACTATCTTATTACGCAAATCGACCGGACCGAGGCGGGCGACAGCGCGCTGCGCCATGGTGAGGGCGACGACACCATTCACGACACCCGGGTGGCGATCCGGCGGTTGCGCAGCACCCTGCGGGTCTTCGCCAAAGCACTGGACCCGTCGGAAATCGAGGGTATGGAAACGGAACTCAAGTGGTTTGCCGGATTGCTGGGCGACGTTCGCGATTGCCAAGTCCAACGCGCCCGGTTCGACCGGGTGCTCGACGGCATGCCCGACGAACTGATCCTGGGTCCGGTCAAATCGCGGATCGGCAGTCATTTTGCGGCCATCGAGATTCCGGCACGCGAACACGTGACTGAGACAATGGAATCCGCGCGCTACCAGAGCATGATGGCCGCGCTACGGCGCTGGCGTGCCGAGCCCCCCGTCGCCGGGGCCGTGGCGACCGGAACGCTGCGACAGCGGGCGCGCCGGGCACAGCGCAAGGCCGACCGGCGGTTGGCGGCAGCGCTCGAATCGGAGGACGCCGCAATGCTGCACCGCGCGCGCAAAGCGGCCAAGCGTGCCCGGTACGCCGCCGAACTCTGCGGTTCCTTGGGCAAGCGAAGTCGTGCGAAACGAACCATCAAGCGTTACAAGCGGATACAAAGCACGCTTGGCGATCATCAGGACTCCGTGGTCGCCGCCGAGGCACTCCGCCGGATGGGATTGTTGGCGGGAACCACGGTCGGAGAGAACGGCTTCACCTTTGGCATGATGTATGCGCGCGAACAGCAGATCGCTCGCCAATGCCGTCGCGATAGCCGTCAGCTCTGACGAGGGCGGGGCAAGGCGCGGCGATTATCGCGTGTCGCGATAGTCGGAGGAATTGTCGTGCCGGGGCAAGTCGGCGTCAGTTGGCCTCTCCCCGCTCCGCACGGTATCGCGCTCGGAATCGGATTGATCGGTGGCCGCGCCCCGGTCGGTGTCGACCCGCGGGTCGACCTTGTCGGCGCGCTCCCATTGCCCTTGGACTTCTTCGCGCGATGTCGCGGCTTCGGCTTGGTGCGCCCCGGCGCGGCTCTGCAGTCGCGCCGCCTCCGCGGCTTTGGCATCGGCCTCCGCCTGCGCGGCACGCGCCTTTGCTGCGGTCTCCGCGGCAAGGGCTTCCCGGCGTTCGACCTGCTCCGTCTGCACACTGGCCTCTTGACGGATCTGGTCGGCTTGGCGCTGACGGCGGTGCAGCGTGGCCCTCCTGGCCACGATGATCAGGACAACAATCAGGACGACCGCTACCGCGGCGATCACGATCCAGGCGATCTGGTTGGTACTCATGGCGAGCTCCGTTTGATGAATCGATGTTTGCTATTTCCGGGCTGGCCCGTCCTAGCCGATTGCCCTCTTGGGCACGAATCAAACAAGATGAACGGATACCCCGAGGTCAGCTACGTCTTCGGACCGCACCGGGATGTGAGACTCGCCCGCTCGGACAGAATGGTGTCATGACGCTGGACCTGAACGGGTACTTCGACCGCATCAACTACCGCGGCGCCGCCGAGCCAACCCTCGAGGTGCTGCAGGATCTGATGACCGCGCACACGGGGTCGATCCCGTTCGAGAACCTCGACCCGCTGATGGGCGTGCCGGTGGACGACCTGAGCCCGGAAGCCCTGACCGACAAGCTGGTCCGCCGTCGCCGCGGCGGTTACTGCTACGAGCAGAACGGCCTGATGGGCTACGTGCTGGCCGAGATCGGGTTCCGGGTGCGGCGGCTGGCCGGCCGGGTGGTCTGGATGACGCCGCCCGACAGCCCCCTGGGCGCCCAGACGCACACGGTCCTGGCGGTGACGTTCCCCGGATCGCAGGGTTCGTTCCTGGTCGACGTCGGGTTCGGTGGCCAGACCCTGACCTCACCCATTCGCTTGCAGACCGGGAACGTCCAGCAGACCACGCACGAGCCCTACCGTCTCAACGACCGCGGCGACGGTCTGGTCTTGGAGGCCCTGGTACGGGACGAGTGGCAACCGCTCTACGTCTTCGGCACCCAGACCGTGCCGCAGGTCGATCTGCGGGTGGGTAGCTGGTACGTGTCCACGCACCCGTCATCGATCTTCGTGACCGGCCTGATGGTCGCGCGGACCACCGAGGACGCCCGCTACAACCTGGCCGGCCGGAACCTGACCATCCACCGCGCCGACGGCAGCGAGAAGTTCCGCCTCGACGACGCGGCGGCCGTCGTCGACGTGCTCGGAGAGCGGTTCGGCATCGACGTGGCGGGCATCGGCGATCGCGGCGCGCTCGAGGCGCGCATCGGGCAGGTGCTCGACGCCTAGGCGGCCGGCGCTTTTCGTCAGCGGGTCGAAAGCCAGGGACCGAGGCGACGCACCGCTTCCTCGATGTCGCTCGTCGGCCCGGCGAAGGACAGCCGCACGTACGAATTCCCGCGCGCGGTGTCGAAGTCGATGCCCGGCGCGATCGCAACGCCGGTCTCTGCCAACAACTTTGAACAGAACTCCATCGAGTTGTCGGTGAATTCCGAGACGTCTGCGTACACGTAGAAGGCGCCGTCGGTCGGGGCCAGGCGTTCGATGCCGATGTCGCGCAGCCCGTTCAGCACCAGCGAGCGGTTGGTCGCGTAGTGATGCAGGTGGCCGTCGGCTTCGGCGGTGGCCTCGGGGGTGAAGGCCGCCACCGCGGCCAGCTGGGACAACACGGGCGGGCAGATGGTGAAGTTGCCGGTGAGGCAATCGATCGCGCGGCGCAGCTCGGGCGGCACCAGCAGCCAGCCCAGCCGCCAGCCCGTCATCGCGTAGTACTTGGAAAAGCTGTTGACCACCACCGCATTTCGCGATGCCTGCCACGCGCAGCTGGTCTGCGGTGCCCCGTCGTAGACCAGGCCGTGGTACACCTCGTCGCTGACCAGGCGCGCTCCGGACGCGTCGCACCAGGACGCGATGGCGGCCAACTCCGCCGGGTCGATGACCGTGCCGGTCGGATTGGCCGGGCTCGCCACGATGACCCCCTGCACCGGCGGGTCGAGCTCGGACAGCATCTGCGCGGTCGGCTGGAAACGCGTCTCCGGGCCGCAGGGGATCTCCACCACCTCGCACCCCAACGCGGACAGGATGTTTCGGTAGCACGGGTAGCCGGGGCGGGCCAGCGCCACCCGGTCACCGACGTCGAAGCACGCCAGAAAGGTGAGCAGGAAGCCGCCCGACGAGCCGGTGGTGATCACCACCGCGTCCGGTTCGACGTCGAGCCCGTGCTGGCGTTGGTAGTCCGCGGCGATCGCGGCGCGCAGCTCGGGCGTGCCCAACGACACCGAGTACCCGAGCTCGTTGGAATGCACGGCGGCGGCCGCGGCGGCGCGCACCGGCTCGGGCGCCCCGACGCTGGGCTGGCCCGCCGACAGGTTGACCAGGTCGCCGTGGCTGCGCTGGCGTTCCGCGGCCGCCAGCCAGACATCCATCACGTAAAACGGTGGGATGCCGGCGCGTAGCGAGACACGGTCGGTCACGGCGTCTTGAGTACCTCGGATTCCAGTCGCTTAAGCAATTCGTGCGTGGAGTCCAGCAGGTGCGCGCTGCCGTGGGCACGCTTGAAGTACAGGTGCATGTCGTGCTCCCAGGTGATCGCGATGCCACCGTGCAGCTGGATGCCCTCGGCGGCCACCGCGTTCAGCGCCTCGGTGGCGGCCAGGCGGGCGGCGGCGGCGTTGGTGGGAGTGGGGTCTTCGCACGCGTCGGCGACGACGGTCTTCGCGGCGGCGACGGTGACGTACAGGTCGGCCATCCGATGCTTGAGGGCCTGAAAGCTGCCGATCGGCCGGCCGAATTGCACTCGGTCCTTGGCGTATTCGACGGTCAGTTCCAAGCAGCGCTCGGCGGCGCCGACCTGCTCGGCGGCCAGCAGGACGGCGGCCTGGTCCGCCAGCCCGGGGTCGGTGCCGACCGACTCGGTCTCCTCGGCTGTCAGTCGCGCCAGGCGCCGGGTCGGGTCCATGGTGGTGACGGGCTCCGCGCCGAACCGCGTCCACCTGCTCAGCTGGCCGTCCTCGACGGCGACCACGACGTCCGCGACATCGCCGTTCACCACGTAGCCGGCGTCGAGCACCAGGGCGCCGATCGAGGTGCCCTCGGCGAGGCCTTCCAGCGTCGCGGCGTCCGGCTCGGTCGCGCTCAACAGCGCCAGCTCGGCCAGCGTGGTGCCGAGCAGCGGCGAGGGCACCAGGGCGCGGCCGAGCTCCTGCAAAACGGTTGCGGCGTCGGCTAATTCGCCGCCCGCACCGCCCAACTCCTCGGGTATCACCAGGGCCGCGGCGCCGACCTGCTCGCACAGCAGCTGCCAGAGCGATTCGTCGTAGCCGCGGTCGGATTCCATGGCCGCACGGACGGCCGCCGGGCCGGCGTGCTTGGCCACCAGCGCGGCGACGGTCTCGCGGAGGAGCTCGCGTTCTTCGGTCATTACAGCGCCTCCAGCACTCGCCGCCGATGTTCGTCCGGCGTTCCCCAAGCCGACCGCAATGCCTGCACGCGCAGCAGCTGCAGCGACAGGTCGTGTTCCTGGGTGAAACCGATTGCGCCGTGGGTCTGTAACGCCGACCGCGCCGCCAGCAGCCCCGCCTCGGATGCGGCCGCCTTGGCCGCGCTGACATCGCGCGGGTCCATCGTCAGCGCCGCGCCGTAGACCAGCGGCCGGGCCAGTTCGATGGCGATGTGCACGTCGGCGAGCTTGTGCTTGATCGCCTGATACGAGCCGATCACGCGGCCGAACTGGGTGCGCTGCTTGGCGTAGTCGACCGCGCCGTCGCGCAGCGCCTCGGCCGCACCGATCAGCTGGGCCGCGGTGGCCAGTGCACCGAATTCGTAGGCGCGCTTGACGTCTGCCTGCCACGCCGTCCCGGTCGCGGTCACGTCGGAGAGCTTCCGGCTGGGATCGACGGACTCGTGGACCTCACCCGGTGTTGCCTCGCTGACGCCGCCCTCGCCCGCCAGCAGCACCAGGCCGGCGACGTCGGCGTCGAGCGCACGCGGCGTCTGCGGCGGCAGTGCGACGGTGGCGATCAGCTCGCCGGATGCCAGCCCGGCACAGCGCTCGGCGTGATCGTCAGAGGCGAGCAAAACCGGTGCCACGGCGATGGATTCGGCTACCGGCCCCGGCACGCACCACCGCCCGAGGCGCTCGATGGCGACGACGAGGTCGACCGGGTGGGCCTCGATGCCGTCGAATTTCTCCGGCACGGCCAGGGCGGTGACGCCGAGGTTGGCCAGCTGCTCCCATACCTTGCGGCCCGGTGCGGTGTCACCCGCGGACCACGCGCGCACCGCACCGGGCAAGTCGGCCGCGCCGAGCGCGGCGTCGATGCTGGCCGCGAAGTCGCGCTGCTGTTCGTCTAGCGCAAATTTCACTTCTTGCCCCCGGACTTCTCGCGCGGCAGGCCCAGCAGCCGCTCGGAGATGATGTTGCGCTGAATCTCGTTGGTGCCGGCGTAAATCGGGCCGCCCAACGCGAACAGCAGGCCCTCGGTCCACCGGCTGGTGAGCTCGCCGTCTGCGGCGAGCAGGTCGAGCGCGGTCTGGTGCAGTTCCACGTCGAGGTCGGACCAGAACACCTTGGTCACCGACGATTCGGCGCCCAGCTCGCCGCCGAGGGCCAGCCGCGTCACGGTGCCGAAGGTCTGCAGCCGGTAGGCCTGCGCCTTGATCCAGCCATCGGCGACGCGGTCGGCGAACGCATCGGGTGAGCCGCTGTCCTTCCACAGCTGCACCAGCCGCTCGGCGGTGGCCAGGAAGCGGGCCGGGCTGCGCAATGACATGCCGCGCTCGTTGCTCGACGTGCTCATGGCCGCGCGCCAGCCCTCGTGCGGGGTACCGATCACGTCCTCGTCGGGCACGAAGACGTCGTCGAGGAAGATCTCGCCGAATCCGGTGTCGCCGCCCAGCTGAACGATGGGGCGCACCGTGACGCCCTGGGCCTTGAGGTCGAACATGAAGTAGGTCAGCCCGTTGTGCCGCTCGGCGCCGGGATCGGAGCGGAACAGCCCGAAACCGCGCTCGGCGAACGGTGCCCGCGAGCTCCAGATCTTCTGCCCGTTGAGCAGCCAGCCGCCGTCGGTTCGGGTGGCGGTGGACCGCAGCGACGCCAGGTCGCTGCCGGACTCGGGCTCCGACCACGCCTGTGCCCAGATCTGTTCGCCGCTGGCCATTTTCGGCAGGACGCGGTCGCGCTGTTCCTCGGTGCCGTGCGCGAACAGCGTCGGCGCCAGCATCGAGGTGCCGTTGGCGCTGGCCCGGCCCGGCGCCCCGGCGCGGAAGTACTCCTCCTCGAACACCACCCAGTGCAGCAGCGGCGCGTCGCGACCCCCGTATTTCTTCGGCCAGGTGATCACCGAGAGCCCGCCGTCGAACAGCACGCGGTCCCAATGTCTGTGCTGGGCAAAGCCTTCGGCGTTGTCGTATGACTTCGTCGGGATCGAATCGGCGTTGGCCGCCAAGAATTCCCGCACCTCGGCCTGAAAGGCCAGGGTGTCCTCATCGAGTTCCAGATCCATTAGTCCTGCTCTCGCAGTAGCGGTTTGACCACCTTGCCGCCCGCATTGCGCGGCAACGCGTCGACGAACCGCACCGACCGCGGTGCCTTGAAGTTCGCCAGATGCTCACGGGTGTAAGCGATCACGGATTGTTCGTCGAGTTGGGCGCCGGGCCGCAGCACCAGGTAGGCCCGGCCCACTTCGCCGAGCCGGTCGTCGGGGACCCCGATCACGGCGGCGTCGGCCACGCCGTCCATGCGCGCCAGCACCTGCTCGACCTCGGCGGGGTAGACGTTGAATCCACCGCAGATGTACATGTCTTTCAGCCGGTCGGTGATCCGCAGGTTGCCGGCGGCGTCGACGGCGCCGATGTCACCGGTGTGCAGCCACCCCTCGGCGTCGATGGCGGCCGCGGTGGCCTCCGGGTCTTCGAGGTAGCCCAGCATCACGTTCGGCCCGCGCAGCAACACCTCGCCCGGTTCAGAGTCGGCGTCGATGCGCAGTTCGAAGTCGGCGAAGGGGCGTCCGCAGGTGGTGGCTACGGTGACGGCGTCGTCGTCGGCGCGGCACATGGTGCCCATGCCGTTGGCCTCGGTCAGCCCGTAGGCGGTCAGCACGATGTCGATGTCGAGCTCGGATTGCATGCGCTCGACGAGCACGACCGGCACGGTCGCGGCGCCGGTCACCGCGAACCGCAGTGAGCTCAGGTCGTAGTCGCGGCGCGCGGGGTGGTCCAGCAGCGTCTGGTAGATGGTGGGCGGCCCGGGTAGCACCGTGATGCGGTGTCGCTCAATGGCTTGCAGCGCGCGCAGCGGGTCGAAGGTCAGGTGGGGGATCAGCGTCGCGCCGGTCTGCAAGCAGGCCAGGATGCCGGCCTTGTAGCCGAAGTTGTGGAAGAACGGGTTGATGCACAGGTAGCGGTCGTCGCTGGTGATCTTGCCGTTGGCGGCCCAGGCCGCCGAGGCCGATAGCGACTGCCGGTGCGCGCACAGCACGCCTTTGCTGCGGCCGGTGGTGCCGGAGGTGAACAGGATGTCGCTGACGTCGTCGGGTGCGACGGCGGACGCGCGAGCGGCAACCGCGTCGAGGTCGCTGCCGCGCGCGACGAATTCGTCCCAGCTGCCTTGCACAGGGTCGTCGGCGTCGACCGGTATCCGCACGATGTGCCGCAACGCGGGCAGCGCCGCACGGTCCAGGTCGGCGATGCGGTCGTGGCCCAGGAATCGGCCCATCCCGAACAGCAAGGGCGCGCCGGTGCGGGCGAGGATGTCGCTGGCCTCGGCAGCGGTGTAGCGGGTGTTCAGCGGCACCATCGCCGCCCCGGCATGGTGGATGGCCAGGCAGGCCACCACCCAATGCCAGGTGTTCGGCGACCAGATGGCCACCCGGTCGCCGGCCCGCACGCCGAGGTCGATGAGGGCGGCGGCGGCCCGGTGCACTTCGTCGCGCAGCGCGGCCGCGGTGAAGGACCGTTCGTCGGTGATCAACGCGTCGTGATCGGGGAGCAGCCCCGCGAAACAATCCAGCGCCGCGGGCACCGTGCGCGGATCGTTGGTCATCGAATGCTCCTAGAGAGTTCCGCCGGCGAAGCGCAGTCACCGACGGCCTAACAAAGCAAGTGCTTGGTAGGTTAGCCTACAGGGCATGCAGGACGTCGAGGAGTTCCGGGCGGAGGTCCGTCAGTGGCTCGCCGACAATCTGGTCGGCGAATTCGCAGCTCTCAAGGGCCTCGGTGGGCCCGGACGCGAGCACGAGGCGTTCGAGGAGCGCCGGGCATGGAACCAGCATCTAGCCCAGGCCGGGCTGACCTGCCTGGGCTGGCCGGTCGAGCACGGCGGCCGCGGCCTGTCCACCGCCCACCGGGTGGCGTTCTACGAGGAGTACGCCAAGGCCGATGCGCCGGACAAGGTCAACCACTTCGGCGAGGAACTGCTCGGCCCCACGCTGATCGCGTTCGGCACGCCCGAGCAGCAGCAGCGCTTCCTGCCGCGCATCCTCGATGTCACCGAGCTGTGGTGCCAGGGCTATTCGGAGCCCGGCGCCGGCAGTGACCTGGCCAACGTGGCGACCACCGCCGAACTCGACGGCGACGAGTGGGTGATCAACGGCCAGAAGGTGTGGACGTCGCTGGCGCACTGGGCACAGTGGTGCTTCGTGGTCGCGCGTACCGAGAAGGGGTCCAAGCGCCACGCCGGGCTGTCGTATCTGCTGGTGCCGTTGGATCAGCCTGGTGTCCAGGTCCGCCCGATCATCCAGCTGACCGGCGACTCGGAGTTCAACGAGGTGTTCTTCGACGACGCCCGCACTGAGGCTTCGCTGGTGGTCGGCGAACCCGGCGACGGCTGGCGGGTCGCGATGGGGACGCTGACCTTCGAGCGCGGCGTGTCGACGCTGGGACAGCAGATCCGTTACGCCCGTGAGCTTTCCAACCTGGCCGAGCTCGCCCAGCGCACCGGCGCCGCCGACGACCCGTTCATCCGCGAGAGGCTGACCCGGGCGTGGACCGGACTGCGGGCCATGCGCAGCTACGCGCTGGCCACCATGGACGTCGAGCAGCCCGGTCAGGACAACGTGTCGAAGTTGTTGTGGGCCAACTGGCATCGCGATCTGGGCGAGCTGGCCATGGACGTCATCGGCAAGCCTGGGCTCACGCTGACCGACGGTGAGTTCGACGAATGGCAGCGGCTGTTCCTGTTCACCCGCGCCGACACCATCTACGGCGGATCCAACGAGATCCAGCGCAACATCATCGCCGAGCGGGTGCTCGGCCTACCCCGAGAGGTCAAAGGATGAGTCTGTCCGAAGCTCCGAAAGAGATTGCCGGACATGGGCTTCTGCAGGGCAAGGTGGTGGTCGTGACCGCGGCCGCCGGCACCGGCATCGGCGCGTCCACGGCACGACGGGCGCTGGCCGAGGGAGCCGACGTGGTGATCTCGGATCACCACGAACGCCGGCTGGGGGAGACCGCCGACGAGCTCACCGCACTGGGACAGGGCCGGGTGGAAAGCGTGTTGTGCGACGTGACGTCCACCGCGCAGATCGATGCGCTGTTCGCCTCGGCCACCGCGCGGATGGGACGCGTCGACGTCCTGGTGAACAACGCCGGGCTGGGCGGGCAGACCCCGGTGGTCGACATGACCGACGAGGAATGGGACCGCGTCCTGGATGTCACCCTCACGTCGGTGTTCCGCGCCACCCGCGCGGCGCTGCGCTACTTCCGCGACGCCCCGCACGGCGGGGTGATCGTCAACAACGCCAGCGTCCTCGGTTGGCGCGCGCAGCACTCGCAGTCGCACTACGCCGCGGCCAAGGCCGGGGTGATGGCGCTGACCCGTTGCAGCGCAATCGAAGCCGCCGAATACGACGTGCGGATCAATGCGGTGTCGCCGAGCATCGCCCGGCACAAGTTCCTGGAGAAGACGTCGTCATCGGAGTTGCTCGACCGGCTGTCGGCCGGCGAGGCCTTCGGCCGGGCCGCCGAGCCGTGGGAGGTGGCGGCCACCATCGCGTTCCTCGCCAGCGACTACTCCAGCTACCTCACCGGCGAGGTCATCTCGGTTTCCAGCCAGCACCCGTGAGCTGCGATCTCGCTGACTAGCGCGAGGCCGCGACGTGTTTACAATTGTCGACCAACGCGGTTGATGCAGGCGGGAGGGCGCTGTGAGCGAAGGACCGGGTCCCCGGCCGTGGGGTGAGAACCCGACTCCCGCAAGCACACCCGGCCAGCCCCCGGGCGCCCCCTGGCAATCGGGCGCGGGCTGGCCGGAACAGTGGGGGCAGGGCGGGCAGGCGACGCCTTTCGAGCAGCCCGCGTACGGGCCGTGGTCGTCGCCGCCACCGGTCACCGTCGCCCACTTCAACGGCCCGCACGGCGGGCCCGGCCAGCGCAATCGCAAGCCGTTGATCATCGGGCTGAGCGTGGCCGCCGCCGTGGTCGTCGTGATCGTCATCGCCGTGATCGCCGTCAGCAGCGGCGGCGGATCGGGCAGTGCGGGCGATGCCGCCAGGGGCTACCTGGAGGCGCTCGCCCGCGGGGACGCCCAGGCCGCGCTGACGTACAGCACCGACCAGCCGGCGTCCAAGGAATTCCTGACCGACGACATCCTCAAGCGGCAGATCGCGCGGTGGCCGATCACCGACATCAAGATCCTCGACGACAATTCGGCGCGCGGCTTCGGTTTCGGGCAGGTGCACGTGTCGGCGAAGTTCGGCGACAACACCTCGGACGTGACCATGTCGATCAAGAAGGCCGGCAACGACTGGAAGCTCGACCACGCCGCGATCAAGGTGGACACACTCAACGCGGGCATCGAGCAGGCCGCCGTCAAGACCGCGACGTTCTTCGGCAAGCCCGTCGGCACCGCGCCGGTCTACGTGTTTCCCGGTTGGCTGGACGTCGCCAGCAGCAACCCGAATCTGGCCGTCAACCCGAAAAAGCCCTTCCTGCTTGACAATCTGACGACGGCGGGCGCGTACTTCAACGACCTGGAGTTCAAACTGAGCGACCAGGGGGTGGCGGCGACCAGCTCCGCGATCTCGGCGGCGCTGGCGAATTGCGCGAACTCCACTCAGTTGCGGCCGGCCGACTGCCCCCAGCACGCCTTCGACTACGACCTGGTGGACGGGACCGCGGCGTGGGGCCGGCCCGACATCAGCGGCCTCAAGATCAATCTGTTCGACCCGTTCCGTCTCGAGGCGACCTTCTCCGGTTCGGTCAACTTCCCGCTGACCGCCCAGACCCGATCGGGCGGCACCAAGACGAGCGTGGTGAACGCGTTCGTGTCCGGCAACGCCGACGAGTCGCAGAACCCGCCGGTGGTCTCGCTGCGCTGACGCTTGCGACGGGGCTCTGAACGCGACACCGTGCCTGGTAGCCAAGCAAGCGCTTGGTTGATACTCTGATCGGGTGGACCGAGTGCCCGGTCAGGCCAACAGCCGGCGAGATGAGCTACTGGAGCTTGCCGCGACCATGTTCGCCGAGCGTGGATTGCGTGCCACCACCGTGCGCGACATCGCCGACAGCGCCGGCATCCTCTCCGGTAGCCTGTACCACCACTTCTCCTCCAAGGAGGAGATGGTCGACGAGCTGCTGCGCAGTTTCCTCGATTGGTTGTTCGCGCGCTACCGCGAGATCGTGGACGGCGAGGCCAATCCGCTGGAGCGGCTCAAGGGATTGTTCATGGTGTCGTTCGAGGCCATCGAGCACCGGCACGCGCAGGTCGTCATCTATCAGGACGAGGCCCAGCGGCTGCTGTCCCAGCCCCGGTTCGCCTACATCGAGGACATGAACCGGCAGCAACGCAAGATGTGGCTCGAGTTGCTCAATCAGGGCGTGGAGCAGGGCTGCTTCCGGCCCGACCTCGACGTCGACCTGATCTACCGCTTCATCCGGGACACCACGTGGGTGTCGGTGCGCTGGTATCAGCCGGGCGGGCCGCTCACCGCGGAACAGGTCGGCCGGCAATACCTCGCCATCGTTCTCGGCGGAATCACTGCGGAATCAAAGAAGATCGAAGAAGGAGTCTGAAATGCCACGTGTCGGCGACGATGCAGACCGAAGCGATGAGGAGGAGCGACACAATGACTGAGGCGTACGTCATCGACGCTGTGCGTACCGCGGTCGGCAAGCGCGGCGGATCGCTGGCCGGGGTTCACCCGGTCGATCTGGGCGCCCTGGGCTGGCGCGGACTGCTCGACCGGGTCGACGTCGATCCCGCCGCCGTTGACGACGTGATCGCCGGCTGTGTCGATGCCATCGGCGCGCAGGCCGGCAACATCGCTCGGCTTTCGTGGCTGGCCGCCGGCTATCCCGAAGAGGTTCCCGGCGTCACCGTCGACCGGCAGTGTGGTTCCAGCCAGCAGGCCATTTCCTTTGGCGCACAGGCGGTTCTGTCCGGCACGGCCGACCTGATCGTCGCCGGTGGCGTGCAGAACATGAGCCAGATCCCGATCTCGTCGGCCATGACGGTGGGCGAGCAGTTCGGATTCACCTCGCCCACCAACGAGTCCAAGCAGTGGCTGCACCGCTACGGCGACCAGGAGATCTCGCAGTTCCGCGGTTCGGAGCTGATCGCCGAAAAGTGGAACCTGTCCCGCGAAGAGATGGAGCGCTACGCGCTGACCAGTCACGAGCGCGCGTTCGCGGCCATCCGCGGCGGCCACTTCGACAACGAAATCATCACCGTCGAAACGGAATCCGGCCCGTTCCGGGTCGACGAAGGCCCGCGTGAGTCGTCGCTGGAGAAGATGGCCGGCCTCAAGCCGCTGGTCGAAGGGGGCCGGCTGACGGCGGCCATGGCCAGCCAGATCTCCGACGGTGCCAGCGCCGTGCTGCTGGCGTCCGAAAAGGCGGTCAAGGAACACAATTTGACCCCGCGGGCGCGCATCCACCACATCAGCGCCCGCGCCGCCGACCCGGTCTTCATGCTGACCGGACCCATCCCGGCGACCCGCTACGCGCTGGACAAGGCCGGGCTGTCCATCGACGACATCGACACCGTGGAGATCAACGAGGCGTTCGCGCCCGTGGTGTTGGCCTGGCTCAAGGAGATCAAGGCCGACCCGGACAAGGTCAACCCCAACGGCGGCGCGATCGCGCTCGGCCACCCGCTGGGCGCCACCGGTGCCAAGCTGTTCACCACCATGCTCAACGAGCTGGAGCGCATCGGCGGGCGGTACGGCCTACAGACGATGTGTGAGGGCGGCGGCACGGCGAACGTCACCATCATCGAGCGCTTGTAGCTGGTTCTGCCGGGTACAGCTAGCGGGTTGCCACGACCAGGCCGATGCCGCCCAGGGCGAGCAGCCAACTCGTGAAGCTGCCGACCAGGAAGTATTCGGTCACCTCGTCGATGCCGACGCCGCCGTTGCGGTTTGTCTGAGCGTTCAGTTCGGGAAACCGGATGATGCCCTTGGCGGCGACGACGGCGCTGGCCGCGGCCACCTGTCCGCCGACGCCCAGGCTCAGGATCAGCAGGCGCTCCATCGGTCCCAGCAGTCTGCCGCCCTTGAGCCGGTCCGACGGCTGCGGCTCGCCGGGCGGGCGCACCGCGCCCACCGAGCCAAGCACCAAGCGCACCAACTGATTTGCAGTGGCGAACTGGACCAGGACGACGCCGACTAGCATCAGCAGCCGAGTGGGCGTGACATGGGCGAGCGGCAGGTGAACCCAGGCCGACCACCGCGCGACGGCGCCGTGGGCCGGGGAGGACCAGCCGGACAACACCGCCAGCAGCGCCATCGCGCAGCCGAAGACCGCCAACGGTGCGCCCTGCGCCGTGCCGCTGCGCTCGCTTCGCGCGCACAGCCATTCCCAGGCGACGACCGCTGCGGCCGCCAGCACCAGCAATGCGATGTCGCCGGCACGCCACAGAGCTCCCAGCGCCGCACTTGCGAGCACCACCGCCGGCCCGATCAACAGCGGCGGCCAGACCCCGCGGGTCGCCCGGCGGCAGAGGTCGGCGACGCCCAGCGCGATGAGAAATACCGCGACGGCGCTCACGGCAGGCTCCGAAGATATTGGCTGGCAAGGATAATCAGGTCCAAGCCGTCGCGACTGGCGCGCTGGGACACCGCCGACGGGCTGATCCCCTCGTCGGCGGCGAGCTCCTTTTTGGTCCGGCCTGTCATCAACCCCGTCACAATTCGCAACGACCTCTCATCGAGCGATCCAAGCAGATGGTCCCGACAAATCAGGGCCGCGTTGACCGCCGCGACGTCGTCGCGTGTGTCACCGTCGGCCCGGAAGGTCGTGCGCACCAGCGTGAAGCCCGGCTGCCGCTGGGCCGCCGCGGTCTGCTGGATGGCCTCTCGCGCGGTCCACCAACCCGGACCGTCCTGGATTCCCGCGTCGGCATCCAGGACGGCGACCCCGCCCCAGCCGATGCCGAACCGGACGTCGATTTCGGGGCCGACGGCCAGCCGCAGCGACAGGGCGGCGTCGATCGCGGCACCCACGGTCGGGTAGCTGCCCTGAAACTCGTCGCCGACGGTGAACGCCGGTGGGTCGATGGCGCCGGCCGCCACCTGCCGCAGGGCGCTCGCCAGGGCCCGGTGCAGTTTCGAGCGGTCGGCGGCGCGCCGGGAGCCGACGACGTCGCCGATCAGGGCCGCTCGTGGTGAAGAATATCGCTTCATCCGAACCATATGAAGACTATAGCTTAATAAGCAACAACTTTAGCTATAAGCTTCAATCACAGAGGGCCTGGGCCGATTACGGCCCTTCCACCAGCCCGGATGCCGCTTGCAGGTGTTTGATCGCGTCGCGCACGATCGATTCGATCAGCTCGGCGCAGGACGGCAGGTCCTCGAGAATGCCGGCCACTTGTCCGGAAGCCAGCACGCCGGCATCGGTGTTCCCGTCAACCAGGCCGGCTTTCAACAGCATCGGGGTGTTGGCCGCCATCACCACCTGCGACCAGGTCAGCTCCTTGCCGTGGCGCATCGCCAGGCCGTCGCTGATCATCGACCGCCAGGTCATCTGCGACATGTGCTTGAACTTGGCGGCGTTGCGCACCGCGGCGGTCAGGCCCCTGATCGGCGTGCCGTTCTCCAGCTTCTCGACCAGGCCGGTGCGCAGCACCCGGTGCGGCATGCCGTCAACGCGCGTCGTGACGACCGTGCCGTCCAGCGCCGATTCCAGGTAACGGCGTTTCACCGCATCGGGCACGGTCGAATCCGAGGTCAGCAGGAAGCGGGTGCCCATCGCGACGCCGGCGGCGCCGTAGCTCAACGCGGCCGCAAGGCCGCGCCCGTCGAAGAACCCCCCGGCCGCGATCACCGGGATCCCGCTGCCCTGCACGGCGTCCAGCACCGAGGGCAGCAGCAGGGTGGTGGCGACCGGCCCGGTGTGGCCACCGCCCTCGCCGCCCTGCACGATCATCGCGTCGGCGCCCCAGCTCGCCACCTTGCGGGCGTGCTTGGCCGCCCCGATCGACGGAATCACCACGGCGCCCGCATCTTTCAGCCGGGCGATGAGTTCCTGCTTGGGCGCCAGGGCGAAGGATGCCACCTTGACGCCTTCGCGGATCATCAGGTCGACGCGGTCGCCGGCGTCGGCGGCGTCGGCGCGGATGTTCACGCCGAACGGCTTGTCGGTGGCGGCCTTGACCTTCGCGATGGCCGTGGCCAATTCGTCCAGCGTCATGGTGGCCGAGGCCAGGATGCCCAGCCCGCCGGCGTTGGCCGTGGCGGACACCAGCCGGGCGCCGGCCACCCAGCCCATCCCGGTCTGGACCACGGGGTGCTCGACACCGACCAGCTCGGTCAGCGGCGTGCGCAGCCTCATACCAACCGCCGACGATGCAGAGCGAAGCGATGAGGAGGAGGCGGAATAATCATCAACGGATCTCCCTGTCGCGCAGCGCCTTCGGGTCGATGACCTCGCGGATCAGGCGCAGCTCGTCGTCGGTCGGCAGCCTGGTCTCCGCGGCGCTGTCGAGGCCGTGCACCTCGAACGAGGTGTTCTCGGCGACCTCGTCGGCCGCGACTCCGGGATGCAGGGACACCGCCCGCATGGTGCGGTCCGGTCCGCCGAAGTCGAACACGCCTAGGTTGGACACCACCCGATACGTGTTCGCGAAGCGGAACGCCGGGTTGTCGGGCTCGACGTTGTCCCAACCGATTCCGCAGACGACGTCGACCTTCTCGCAGAACACCCGCTTGGAGTGATTGCCTACCCAATAGCTGGTGGCGTGGTTGATGGCGTTGCCGGGTGCACCCCGGACACCGAACATCTGCCGCTTGGGCTGCTGCAGCGGGCCGAACGCCGAAATGTTCTGATTGCCAAAGCGGTCAACCTGATTGGCGCCCATCACCACGTGTCGCCGGCCCCACGCGAGGGTTTCGAAGACCCGGCCGAACGGCATCCAGCCCTCGACGGGAGCGGGCGCGCCCAGGGCCGGGGTTTCGGCCAGCAGCTGCGCCTCGCCGTCGGTCAGCAGGATGTCCGGTGCAAAGGTCAACCGGGCCAGTCGCGCGCCGACCGAGGCCATGTTGGTCATCGGGCTGACCATGATTTCACCGGCATCCCGGAACAATTCGGCGCAGGCGACCGCGCAGATCTCGGGTCGAGTGATCACAACGCCGCTCATGACGAGGCCTCCTCCTTGAACGCGCGCACGGCCGCCTGATAGTCCTCTTCGCTGCCCGACAGGAAGGTCTGCACGAACTGCTGCCAGCCCTCGTCCGTCGAGGCCGCCTCGGCGTAGTGCCGCTGAAACTTCTCGTCGCGTCCGTAATCCGGTGCGGCGGTGGTGAAGTGGGCCCCACCCGGCGCCTCGACCACACCGTCGACCATCATGCGGTTCACCAGCAGGGCCTGCGGGGGGACCGCCTTGACCAATTCCTGGGTGGACACGACGCGCTCCACCGACAGGAAGCGCTTCTCGGCGGCCATCAGGAACAGGTCGTCGAAGTACGGGTCGATTCCTGTGTAGGCCGCATTGCCTTGCGCGTCACCGAGATTGAGGTGCGCGAACGCGGCATCCAGGCGCAGCGCGGGCATCGCGATCAGAGTCTCGTGCCCACCGCCGGGTGCCGGATAGGGGCTGGTCACCGTCTGCAGCTCGCCCTCCCAGAAGTCCGGCACCGAGCTGCCCAGTCCGGCGCGGATCGGCAGGAACGGCAGGCGCTGCGCCGCGGCCTGCAGCCCGCAGCGCAGCATGCCCTCGTCCATCTCCCGGGCCTCGATCGCGCCGTTGGCACGGGCTTTGGCGAACCAGGGGTCGTAGAAGGGCGGGGAGTCCAGCGAGACGAAGCCGTAGTAGACCCGCTTGACCTTGCCGGCCGAGCACAGCAGGCCCAGGTCCGGCCCGCCGTAGGTCACCACCGTCAGGTCGGTGATGTTCGTGCGCAGCAGCGCCCGCACGAACGCCATCGGCTTGCGCCGCGACCCCCAGCCGCCGATGCCGATGGTCATGCCGCTGCGCAATTGCGCGACGGCCTCGTCGAGGGTGGTTCTCTTGTCGGACACTATGCGCCGCTCCTCCTCATCGCTTCGCCCTGCATCGTCACCGGCGGCTCCTATTTCTTGCCCTTCTCGGTACCGGCGAACGCGTCGCGGTGCTCGTCGGAAACCCCGGCGAGGTTGAGCTCGAACGTAAAGCCTTGCTCCATGCGGTAACTCGAGTTGACTCGTTGCACGTCGATCAGGTTCAGCGCTTCCTTGGCCGCTCGGATCACGCGGGTGTCCTTGGCGGCGATGTCGCGCGCGACCCGCAGGGCGGCCTCGTCGAGCTGATCGCGCGGCACCACCTCGTGCACCGAACCGAAGTGGTGCAAGGTGGCGGCGTCGACGGTGGCCGCGGTGAAGAACAGCCGCCGCATCATGTGCTGGGGAACCAGTCGCGACAGGTGCGTCGCCGCGCCCAGCGCGCCGCGTTCCACCTCCGGCAGCCCGAAGGTGGCGTCGTCGGAGGCCACGATGACGTCAGAGTTGCCGACCAGGCCGATGCCGCCGCCGACGCAGAATCCGTTGACCGCGGCGACGACGGGAACCGCGCACTCGTAGACCGCGCGGAATGCCGCGAAGCAGCCGCGGTTGGCGTCGATCAGCGCGGTGAATCCCTCGGTGCGCTGCATCTCCTTGATGTCGACCCCGGCGTTGAAGCCGCGGCCCTCGGCGCGCAGGATCACCACGTGGGTGTTGAGATCCCGGCCGGCCGCGGTGATGGCGTCGGCGAGCTCGAACCAGCCGCGCGACGGGATGGCGTTGACGGGCGGGAAGTCGACGGTGACCGCGACGATGCCCGGTTCGGTGGTGGTGGATGTGATGGGCAAGGTGCCACTTCCTTGTGGGGGTAACTACCTAAGCAAGCACTTGCTTGGTACGCTAGCACAGTGACTCGCGCCGAAGCATGCCCCTCTCTTGAAGCCATCAACTTGGGGCTGGCCGGGCGGGTGGTTCTCGTCACCGGCGGTGTCCGCGGGGTGGGTGCCGGCATCAGCTCCGTTTTCGCCAAGCAGGGCGCCACCGTCGTCACCTGCGCGCGCCGGGCGGTCGACGGATCGCCCTACGAATTCCACTCATGCGACGTCCGCGACGACGACGCCGTCAAGGTCTTGATCGACACCGTTGTGGACCGGCACGGCAGGCTCGACGTCGTCGTCAACAACGCGGGGGGATCGCCCTACGTACTGACCGCGGAGTCCAGCGCCAAGTTCAACCGCAAGATCATCGAACTCAATCTGATTGGTGCGCTGTCGGTTTCACAGCATGCGAATGCTCACATGCAAAACCAGCAGCAGGGCGGGGCGATCATCAACATCTGCAGCCTCAGCGGCCGCCGGCCGTCCCCCGGAACGGGCGCCTACGGTGCGGCCAAGGCCGGCCTGGAAAGCCTGACGCAGACGCTGGCGGTCGAGTGGGGGCCGAAGGTCCGGGTGAACGCCTGCGTGGTCGGCATGGTGGAGACCGAGCAGTCCGAACTGTTCTACGGCGATGCCGACTCCATCGCCGCGATCTCAAAGAATGTGCCACTCGGCAGGCTGGCTGAGCCCGCCGATATCGGTTGGGCCGCGGCATTTCTGGCCTCCGACGTTGCGTCCTACATCAGCGGGGCCTCGTTGGAGGTGCACGGCGGCGGCGAGCCGCCGCACTATCTGGCCACCACGAACGCGAGCGCGATCAAGTAGAGGAGACAAGGACTATGGGAGTGGTTGACGGCCGCGTCGTCATCGTCACCGGAGCGGGCGGCGGTATCGGTCGCGCGCATGCGCTGGCCTTCGCCGAAGAAGGCGCGCGTGTGGTGGTCAACGACATCGGGGTGGGCCTGGACGGTTCGCCGGCCGGCGGCGGCAGCGCCGCGCAGGGCGTCGTCGACGAAATCGTGGCAGCCGGCGGTGAGGCCATCGCCGACGGATCCAACATCGCGGACTGGGACCAGGCGGCGGCCCTGATCCAGACCACCGTCGAAACCTACGGCGGCCTAGACGTTTTGGTGAACAACGCCGGCATCGTGCGCGACCGGATGATGGCCAACACCAGCGAAGAGGAGTTCGACGCCGTCATCGCCGTGCACCTGAAGGGACACTTCGCCACGATGCGCCACGCCGCGTCGTACTGGCGGGGGCTGTCCAAGGAGGGCAAGGCGGTTGACGCGCGGATCATCAACACCAGTTCGGGCGCGGGCCTGCAGGGCAGCGTCGGGCAGGGCAACTACAGCGCGGCCAAGGCGGGTATCGCGGCGCTGACGTTGGTCGCCGCCGCCGAGATGGGGCGCTACGGCGTCACCGTCAACGCCATCGCGCCCTCGGCCCGCACCCGCATGACCGAGACGGTGTTCGCCGAGATGATGGCCACACAGGACCAGGACTTCGACGCCATGGCGCCGGAAAACATTTCGCCGCTGGTGGTTTGGCTGGGCAGCGCCGAATCGCGCGACGTCACCGGCAAGGTGTTCGAGGTCGAGGGCGGCAAGATCCGGGTCGCCGAGGGCTGGGCGCACGGGCCGGAGATCGACAAGGGCGCGAGGTGGGATCCCGCGGAGCTGGGTCGGGTCGTCGCCGACCTGCTCGCCAAGGCGCGCCGGCCGGTCCCGGTCTACGGCGCCTAGCGGGGCTCGCACACCACCAGCGGGATGACCCGGTCGGCGGCCTCGCGGTATTTGCGGTAGGGCGGGTACATCCGCGTCAGTCGTGGCCAATACCGTTCGCGCTCAGTGTCGGTGGCGTCACGGGCGACCAGGTCCAGATGCTGGGCGCGGATCTGCACCTGCACGTCGGGATTCTCTTTGACGTTGAGGTACCACAGCGGATCCTCGTCGCGCCCACCAAAAGACGCGGGCAGGATCACCCGCTCTCCGTCGCGCAGGTAGAGCGTCGCGGTGGTCCGCGGCTCGTCGGACTTGCGTCCGGTGGTGGTCAGCAGGGCCGCCGGGAACCGCAGCAGCCTGGCACCGACCCTGCCGTTGGTTCGCCGGTACACCCAGATATGGGCGCGCGCGAAATACTTGAGCAGCAGCGCAATCGGGCGTGAGTTGCGGATCCAGCGGCGGTCGGACATGGTGCCCAGATGATTCCCCGCTGGGGTGAAATGAAAACTAGGGGTCGCAGATGATGATCGGGATGACCCGATCGGTCCAGGCCCGGTAGTCGTCGAACGAGGGATACATGGCATCCAGCTTCGGCCAGTACTCGGCGCGCTCCGCCTCGGTGGCATCGCGGGCCTGCAACTGCAGGACCTCGTCCTTGATCTGCACGGAGACTCCTGGATTGGCCTTGAGGTTGAGGTACCACTGCGGGTGCTTGTCGCTGCCACCCTTCGAGGCGACCAGGATCACCCGGTTGCCCTCGCGCAGGTAGAGCAGCGGGCTGACCCGCGGTTCGCCGCTCTTGCGGCCGGTGGTGGTGAGCAGCGCGACCGGAGCCTTCTGGAAGGTGTTGCCGAGCTTTCCGTTGCTGCGTTGGTAGATCCACGCGTTGCTCTTGGCCATCCACTTGATGATGAAGCCGACCCAGGGAGCGTTGAGTGCACGTGGCTTCGGTTTCGGCATGGGAGCTCCTTGACGTCCTTAACGCTGGATGAAGGGTTGGAAGCGGACCTTGATGTGGTGGATTTCGGCCTTCCCGCTTGCGCTTTCGGCCGGAATCACAAAGGTCTCGTTGACGTGCGCGGCGAGCCGCCGGCCGCCGAACGCGGCCTTGGTGCGCACCTGGTACGACGCGTGCACCCGGTCACCGTCGATGCGGTAGTCCGGCGGCGTCGTGTCCGCGAGCAACCGGTACTGCAGCCCGCGATTGAGGCTGCGCCGCAGGTGGTTTCCGGAGAAACCGTTCTTGATTCCCTGCTCGATGCGGGTGCAATGGGCGGCGAACGGAACGGCGTCACCGTTATGGTCGACCAACGCGTCGATGTAGGCCTGCGCCGCGGCGATGCGGCTGTCGTCGGAGACGCTCACCAGGAATGAGAACGATCGAGCGCTAGATGCGCTCGATGATGGTGCCGGTCGACAGCGCGCCGCCCGCACACATGGTGATCAGCGCGGTGGTCTGGTCGGTGCGTTCCAGCTCGTGCAGTGCGGTGGTGATCAGCCGGCTGCCGGTGCTGCCGACCGGGTGGCCCAGCGCGATGGCCCCGCCGTTGACGTTGACCTTGGCCATATCCGGGTCGTGCACCCGCGCCCACGACAGCACCACGGAAGCGAATGCCTCGTTGATTTCGGTGATGTCGATGTCGCCCATCTTCATCCCGGCCTTCTCCAGCACCCTCGCCGTCGACTGCACCGGGCCGTCCAGGTGGTAATAGGGCTCGGCGCCGACCAGCGCCTGGCTGACGATGCGCGCCCGCGGCCGCAGGCCCAGCGCCTTGGCCTTGTCCTCGTCCATCCACAGCACGGCAGCCGCGCCGTCGGAGATCTGCGACGACGTTCCCGCCGTGTGGATTCCGCCCTCGAGCACCGGCTTGAGCGAACTCAGGCCCGACAGCGTGGTGTCGCGCAGGCCCTGATCGCGGCTGATGGTGACGCGCTCGGACGTCGGTTGCTTGTTCTCGTCGAGAGCCGGGGCCTCGATCGGGGAGATCTCGCGGTCGAAGCGGCCCTCCTCCCACGCCTGCTTGGCCTTGGTCTGGGACGCCAGGCCGAACTCGTCGATCTCCTCGCGGGTGATGCCGCGCCGCTTGGCGATTCGCTCCGCCGCGGTGAACTGGTCGGGCAGGTCGATGTCCCATGATGCGGGGCGCAGGATGCTGCGGTCCGGGCCGGCGTTCGCGCCCAGCCCGACGCGGCTCATGGCCTCGATGCCGCACGCGATGCCGATGTCGATCGCGCCCGCCGCGATGAGGCCGGCGACCAGGCCGTTGGCCTGCTGGCCGCTGCCGCACTGGCAGTCCACGGTCATGGCGCCGACGTGCTCCGGCAGCCCGGCCACCAGCCAGCTGACCCGGCTGATGTTGTTGGACTGCTCGCCGTACTGTGTGACGCAGCCGCCGATGACCTGTTCGACGTCGCCGGCGTCGATGCCGGCCTTCTCGACCAGCGCCTTCTGGACCGCACCCAACAGCTCGGTGGCGTGCAAGCCGGAAAGCCATCCGTTCCGCTTACCGATGGGGCTACGAGTGGCTTCAACGATGACAGGGTTACCCATTCCGTCAGGCTAGAACACGTTTCATTACTCTGACAAGCGAGGATGGTGACCTGCCTTTTATCTGCGCAGGAGGCGTGTTTTACTGGCACTAGAACACGTTGCAATTGAGGAGCGCATACGCATGGCACCCCCCAACATTCCCGCCGACTTCGACTTTCTCGACCCCGACGTCAACCTCGCCGGGTTGCCCGTCGAGGAACTTGCCCAGCTGCGTAAGGCCGAGCCGATCCACTGGGTCGACATCCCGAATGGCGCGGGCGGATTCGAGGACCACGGCTATTGGATCGTCACCAAGCACGCCGACGTCAAGGAGGTGTCGAAGCGCAGCGACATCTTCTCCAGCTGGATGAATGGCGCCATCCCCACCTGGCCGCCGGAGATGAAGCGGGAGCAGGTCGAGCTGCAGCGCAGCGTCATGCTCAACATGGACGCGCCGCACCACACCCGGCTACGCAAGATCATCTCCCGCGGGTTCACGCCGCGGGCCATCGGACGGCTGGAGGCCGAGCTGGCCCAGCGCGCCCAGAACATCGCCGAGACCGCCGCGAAGGAGGGCAGCGGTGACTTCGTCGAACAGGTGTCGTGCGAGCTGCCCCTGCAGGCCATCGCGGGTCTGCTGGGCGTTCCGCAGGAGGATCGCGACAAGCTCTTCCGCTGGTCCAACGAGATGACCGGTGGCACCGACCCCGAGTACGCCCACGTCGACCCCGCACAGTCGTCGGTGGAACTGATCACGTACGCGATGGCGATGGCGGCGGAGCGCAACCAGAACCCCACCGACGACATCGTCACCACGCTCATCCAGGCCGACATCGACGGCGAGAAACTCTCCGACGACGAGTTCGGCTTCTTCGTCGTGATGCTGGCCGTGGCCGGCAACGAGACCACGCGGAACTCGATCACCCACGGCATGATCGCTTTTGCCAACAACCCCGATCAATGGGAGCTCTTCAAGAAGGAGCGCCCGGTGACCACGGCCGACGAGATCATCCGTTGGGCCACACCGGTTTCGGCCTTCCAGCGCACCGCCAACGAGGACACCGAGCTGAGCGGCGTGCAGATCAAGAAGGGCCAGCGGGTGGTGATGTCGTACCGGTCGGCCAACTTCGACGAAGAGGTCTTCGAAGACCCGCACACCTTCAACATCCTGCGCGACCCGAACCCGCACGTCGGCTTCGGCGGCACCGGAGCCCACTACTGCATCGGTGCGAACCTGGCCCGCATGACGATCAACCTGATCTTCAACGCGGTGGCCGATCACATGCCGGATCTCAAGCCGATCGGCGAGCCCGAGCGGCTGCGGTCGGGCTGGCTCAACGGCATCAAGCACTGGCAGGTCGACTACGCCGGCCAGCCCGCGGTGACGTCCTGATGGACTTCGATCTCACCGCGACGCAACAGGCCGTCGCCGATGTGGTGACGTCGGTGTCCGAGCGCGAATTGAGCTGGGACGCTTTGGTCAGCGGGGGTGTGACGGCGCTTGCGGTGCCCGAACGTCTCGGCGGTGACGGCGTGGGTCTGCCCGAGGTGGCCACCGTCCTGACGGAGATCGGCAGACACGGCGCCATCACGCCGGCGCTGGCCACCCTGGGCTTGGGCGTGCTGCCGCTGCTCGATCTGGCCTCCGACGACCAGCAGGACCGGTATTTGGCCGGCGTCGCCAAGGGCGCGATCCTGACCGCCGCCCTCAACGAGCCGGGCACCGCACTGCCGGACCGGCCCTCGACCACGGTCGCCAACGGGCGGTTGTCGGGCACCAAGGTCGGCGTCGGCTATGCCGGACAAGCGGATTGGATCCTCGTCACCGCCGACAGCGCGGTGGTCGTGGTGTCGGCAACGGCCAACGGGGTCGAGGCGGTTCGAACCCCGACCTCGAATGACTCCGAGGAGTACACGGTCACGTTCGCCGACGTCGCGGTCGACGACTCCGACGTTCTGGCGGGCGCGACGGCTTCCCGGGTCAACCAGTTGGTGCTGGCCGCCGTCGGCGCCTACGCCGACGGGTTGGTGGCCGGGGCGCTGCGCCTGACCGCCGACTACGTGGCCAACCGCAAGCAGTTCGGCAAGCCGCTGTCGACGTTCCAGACCGTGGCCGCCCAGCTCGCTGAGGTCTACATCGCCTCGCGGACCATCGATTTGGTGGCGAAGTCGGTTGCTTGGCGGTTGTCGGAGGGCCGGGACGCCGACGACGACCTCGATGTCCTCGGCTACTGGATCACCTCGCAGGCGCCGCCGGTCATGCAGATCTGCCATCACCTGCACGGCGGGATGGGAATGGACATCACCTATCCGATGCACCGGTACTACTCCACGATCAAGGACCTGTCGCGGCTGCTGGGCGGTCCTTCTCATCGTCTCGATCTGGTGGGAGCGCAATGTTCATAGACCTGACTCCGGAGCAGCGCCAGCTGCAAGCGGAACTGCGGGAATACTTTTCGAACCTGATCTCGTCCGACGAGATGAAGGCGATGGAGCAGGACCGTCACAACGAGGCCTACCGCGCGGTGATCCGGCGGATGGGCCGCGACGGCAAGCTCGGGGTCGGATGGCCAAAGGAGTTCGGCGGCTTGGGTTTCGGCCCGATCGAGCAGTCGATCTTCGTCAACGAGGCGCACCGGGCCGACGTGCCGCTGCCCGCGGTGACGTTGCAGACGGTCGGCCCGGTACTGCAGCAGTTCGGCAGCGATGAGCAGAAAAAGAAGTTCCTGCCGGCCATCCTGGCGGGTGAGGTGCACTTCGCGATCGGCTACACCGAGCCCGAGGCGGGCACCGACCTGGCCTCCCTGCGGACCACTGCCGTGCGCCAGGGCGACGAGTACATCGTCAACGGGCAGAAAATTTTCACCACCGGCGCCCACGACGCGGACTACATCTGGCTGGCCTGCCGCACCGATCCGGAAGCCGTGAAGCACAAGGGCATTTCGATCCTTATCGTCGACACCAAGGATCCCGGCTACTCCTGGACGCCGATCATCTTGTCCGACGGCGCGCACCACACCAACGCCACCTACTACAACGACGTACGGGTGCCCGCGGACATGTTGGTCGGCGAGGAGAACGGCGGATGGCGGCTGATCACCACCCAGCTCAACAACGAGCGCGTCATGCTGGGCCCCGCGGGCCGCACCGCCGGCATCTACGACCGGGTGCACGCCTGGGCGTCCAAGCCGGGCAGCGACGGCGTCACGCCGATCGACCACCAGGACGTCAAGCGGGCGCTCGGTGAGATCCACGCGATGTGGCGGATCAACGAGTTGCTCAACTGGCAGGTGGCCGCCGCGGGCGAGGATATCAACGTGGCCGACGCCGCGTCGACGAAAGTCTTTGGCACCGAGCGTATCCAGTACATCGGCAGGCTCGCCGAAGAAATCGTCGGCAAGTACGGCAACCCCGCCGATTCGGACACCGCCGACCTGCTCAACTGGCTGGATTCGCAGACCAAGCGCAACCTGGTCATCACCTTCGGCGGGGGCGTCAACGAAGTGATGCGCGAGATGATCGCCGCGTCCGGCCTCAAAGTGCCGAGGGTGCCTCGATGACCGATATCAAAGAAGCGGTCGCGGAAATCACCGCCACCGTCGTCGCTGCCCCGCGCGACGCTCGGGATCCGGTGAACCAGCCGACGATCAACAACTGGGTCGAGGCGCTCGGCGATGCCAACCCGATCTACGTCGACGAGGCCGCCGCCAGGGCTGCCGGTCATCCCGGAATCGTCGCGCCGCCGGCCATGATTCAGGTGTGGACCATGTTCGGGCTGGGGGGCGAACGCCCGACCGACGACCCCATGGGCCCGATCATGCAGCTGTTCGACGAGGCCGGCTACATCGGTGTGGTCGCGACCAACTGCGAGCAGACTTATCACCGGTATCTGCGTCCGGGCGAGCAGGTCACCGTCCACTCCGAGATGCGCGACGTGGTCGGCCCCAAGCAGACCGGGCTCGGCGAGGGCTGGTTCATCAACCAGCACATCACCTGGCGGGTCGGTGACGAGGACGTTGCCGAAATGGCCTGGCGCATCCTGAAGTTCCGGCCGCGCGAGGATTCCGGCGCCACCGGCTCCGTCCCGCAGGACCTGGACGCCGACGCCATGATGCGTCCCGCCGTGTCGCGCGACACCGCCTTCTTCTGGGAGGGCGTCAAAGCTCACGAACTGCGCATCCAGCGCCTCGCCGACGGCACGCTGCAGCACCCGCCGGTGCCGGCGGTGTGGCAGGACAAGGCCGAGCCCATCGACTACGCGGTGGCCAGCGGTCGCGGCACGGTGTTCAGCTTCGTGGTGCACCATGCGCCCAAGGTGCCCGGTCGCACGCTGCCGTTCGTGATCGCACTGATCGAACTGGAAGAGGGCGTTCGAATGCTCGGCGAGCTACGCAACGTCGAGGCCGCCGAGATCAAGATCGGAATGCCGGTCCGCGCAACCTATATCGACTTCCCGGCCGGTGAGTCCGGCCCGGAGTGGAGCCTCTACGCCTGGGAGCCCGTGGGAGACGAAGCATGAGCGCACCCGCTGTTGAAGTGGGCACCGTCCTGCCCGAACTCAAGCTGCACGGTACGCCGACGTTCATCATCTCAACGGCCATAGCCACCAGGGACTTTCAGGACGTCCACCATGACCGGGACCTGGCGCAGGCCAAGGGTTCCAAGGACATCTTCGTCAACATCCTCACCGACACCGGCCTGGTGCAGCGCTATGTCACCGACTGGGCGGGCCCCACGGCGCGGATCAAATCCATCGGGCTGCGGCTCGGCGTGCCGTGGTACGCCTACGACACCGTCACCTTCTCCGGTGAGGTGACGGCCATCGACGACGGCCTGATCACGCTGAAGGTATTCGGCCGCAACAGCCTTGGTGATCACGTCATCGCGAACGTGACGCTGACGATCGGGGGTTCGTAGATGTTGTCGGGTAAGGCCGCGATCGTTGGCATCGGCGCCACCGACTTTTCCAAGGACTCCGGCCGCAGCGAGCTGCGGCTGGCGGCCGAGGCGGTCCTGGATGCGCTGGACGACGCGGGGTTGAGCCCGTCCGATGTCGACGGACTGACCACGTTCACGATGGACACCAACAACGAGACGGCCGTCGCGCGTGCGGTCGGCATCGGTGACCTGAAGTTCTTCTCGCAGATCGGATACGGCGGCGGCGCCGCGTGCGCCACCGTCCAGCAGGCGGCGATCGCCGTGGCGACCGGGGTGGCGGACGTCGTCGTCGCGTACCGGGCGTTCAACGAGCGTTCGGGCATGCGGTTCGGTCAGGTGCAGACCCGGCTGGTGGGAAACGCAGGGGTGCAGGCTGATTCGACGGCCGCGGACAACTCCTTCTCCTACCCGCACGGGCTGTCCACGCCGGCCGCGCAGGTCGCCATGATCGCCCAGCGCTACATGCATCTGTCCGGTGCGACCAGCCGGGACTTCGGTGCGATTTCGGTGGCCGACCGCAAGCATGCGGCGAAGAACCCGAAGGCCTACTTCTACGAGAAGCCGATAACCATTGAGGACCACCAGAATTCGCGGTGGATCGCCGAGCCGCTGCGGTTGCTGGATTGCTGCCAGGAGACCGACGGTGCGGTCGCGATCGTGGTGACGTCGCCGGAGCGCGCGAAGGATCTCAAGCAGCGGCCGGCGATCATCGAGGCGGCGGCGCAGGGTTCCAGCCCCGACCAGTACACGATGGTCAGCTACTACCGGCCCGAGCTCGGCCTGCCCGAGATGGGGGTGGTGGGCCAGCAGCTGTGGGGACAGTCGGGGTTGAAACCGACCGACATCCAGACCGCGATCCTGTACGACCACTTCACGCCCTTCACCCTGATTCAGTTGGAAGAGTTGGGATTCTGCGGCAAGGGCGAGGCCAAGGAGTTCATCGCCGACGGCGCCATTGAGATCGGCGGGCGACTGCCCATCAACACCCACGGTGGCCAGCTCGGCGAGGCCTACATCCACGGCATGAACGGCATCGCCGAGGGTGTGCGGCAATTGCGGGGCACTTCGGTCAACCCGGTGCCCGACGTCGAGCATGTGCTCGTCACCGCCGGAACCGGTGTGCCCACCTCCGGCCTTATCCTGGGCTAGGGCCCGTGGCTCTGGCCTAGCACGACTTCGCGGCCGCCGAGTGTGACACTGCAGTCACGTTCGGGCTCGACTGCGACTGCAGTGTCACACTCGAGGCGGTGTCAGTGCGGGATGGCACACTCCCACCATGGGAGAACCGTTCATCGGCAGTGAAGCCGTAGCGGCGGGAGTGGCTTCGCATAGTCAGTTGCGCCGCAGGTACACACGCGTCTTCCGGGATGTGTACGTCAGCCAAGGCACTGAGCTGACTCACGATGTGCGCGCCCGGGCAGCATGGCTATGGTCGGGGCGTCGTGCCGTCATCGCGGGCCATTCGGCCGCAAGCCTTCATGGAAGCGAGTGGGTCGACGCAGCGCGGCCCGTCGACATCATTCACGACAACCGGCATGCACCGGCAGGACTGCAGGTCTGGGGTGACCGACTTGAGAGTGACGAGGTTGAGCTCCTCGGCGGCGTCGAGGTGACCAGTCCTGCGCGCACTGCGCTCGACCTCGCCTGTTGGTACCCGCCGACGACGGCGGTCGCCGCGATTGATGCCCTGCTTCGTGTGACTGATCTCAAGGTTGCCGACGCCGAATTGCTGGCGGCCCGATACCGCGGACGGCGCGGACTTGAGCGTGCACGCGTCTCTCTCGGCCTCGTCGACGGAGGTGCACAATCTCCGAAGGAGACATGGTTGCGTCTCACCTTGATCCAAGCGGGTTTGCCTCGGCCCCAGACCCAGATTCCAGTGCTCGACGAATTCGGCAGCGCCTTCGCTTATCTCGACATGGGGTGGGAGGACGTCAAAGTCGCGGTTGAATACGATGGCGACCAGCACCGCAGCGATCGATCTCAATATGCCTGGGATATCAGGCGACTCGAGCGACTACAACGAAGGGGTTGGATCGTGGTGAGGGTTGTCGCGGGGGACCGGCCCGCCGAGATCATTCGGCGGGTGCAAGCGGCTCGCGCCCGTCGAGTGTGACACCGCAGTCACGGTGAGGGTCGAATGTGACTCCAGTGTCACGTTCGGCACAAAACTACGCCGGCACCATTTCGCCGCCCGACCGCACGACGGCGTTGTCGCGCGCGGGCGCTACAACGCTGGCCAGGAAGCGGCCATTGTCCTTCCAGATGCCGACCTTGAGCGTTTCGCCGGGGAAGGCCACCCCGGCGAAACGCGCGCCGTAGGCCGCCACCGCTCCGGTATCGCCGTCGAGCAGTGCATCGGTGATCGCCTTGCAGGTCATGCCGTAGGTGCACAGCCCATGCAGGATGGGCTGCGAAAAGCCTGCGGCGGCAGCGAATTCGGGATCGGAGTGCAGCGGGTTGCGGTCGCCGCACAACCGGTAGAGCAGCGCCTGCTGCGGCAGGATCGGCACGTCAACCTCGAGATCGGGCGCACGGTCGGGCGCGCCGTCCGACGTCGAAGGCCCGCGCTCGCCGCCGAATCCGCCTTCGCCGCGGGCGAAGATTGACCGGCGCTGCGTCCACAGCAGCGTGCCGTCCGGCGCGGTCACCGTCGTCTCGCTCCAGATCACCGCGGCCTTGCCCTTGTCCCAGATGTCCGTGAACCGGGTGACCGCCTTGGCCGAGCCGGACGGCGGCAGCGGGGCGGGCGCCTCGACGCGCTCGCTGGCGTGCAGTACCTTGCCCAGCTCGATGTCGATGCCGGGGAACTTGACGGTCGGCGGCTTCGTGACATGGAAGGTGGCGGCGACGTTGCCGAACGTCGGCAGCACCTGCGGGGTGTCGTCGACCAGATAGCGCAGCTCGCGCGGGTCCATCGGATCGGCGCCCGCACCCAGCCCGAGGTGGTAGAGCTGCACATCGCTGCTGGCCCAAGAGAATTCGATGGGATCCAGCTCGGCATTCAGTGCGACGTCTACGTCGATCGGCATCGCGGTTACCTTTCCCCGGCTCCGCCGGCTATGTGCAACGCCGCCAAGTAGCCGAACGTCATGGCCGGTCCGATGGTGCCACCCGGACCGGGGTACGTGTGGCCCATCACCGGCGCACTGACGTTGCCCGCGGCGTAGAGGCCTTCGATGATACTGCCGTCGTCGCGCAGCGCCCGGCCATGGATGTCGGTGCGGATGCCGCCCTTGGTGCCAAGGTCACCGGGCACCATCTTGGCCGCGTAGTACGGCGCGTGACTGATCTCGCCGAGGTTGGGATTCGGCTTGTTGGTCGGGTCGCCGTAGTACTTGTCGTAGGCGCTCTCGCCGCGCTGGAAGTCCGCGTCGACGCCGGAGCGGGCGAAGCCGTTGAAACGCTCGACGGTTGCGGTGAATTCGCCGACCGGAAGGCCGGCCTTCTGCGCCAGCTCCGCCAGAGTGTCGGCGGTGATGATGACGCCGGACTCCAGCCACTTGCGCGGAATGCGTTGTCCGGGCTGCAATCCCGCGAAGATGTAGCGGTCCCGGTACTGCTGGTCGAACACCAGCCAGGCGGGGATGTTCTCGCCGGGTCCCGGCCCCTGACCGAATTCGCCGCCGTACATGTGATGGCAAGCCTCGACATAGGGCATCGACTCGTTCATGAATCGCTTGCCCGACATGTTGACAATGATCGATCCCGGCGAATTGCGCTCGGACAGCGCGAACCACGGCGCCCCCACCAGCGGGACGGTCGGCCCCCACCAGGCGTCTTCCATGATGTCCAGTGCGGCGCCGAGCTTTTCGCCCGCCAGAATCCCGTCGCCGGTGTTGGCTGCCGCACCGACGGTCCACTCGGTGGTGATCGGTGCGCGCTGGTATTTCACCCGCATTTGTTCGTTGTGCTCGAACCCGCCCGACGCCAGGATCACGCCGCGCCGGGCCCGGATCAGCTGGGGCTCGCCCGATTCCGCATCGCCGGCGGCGCGCACGTAGACACCGCGCACCACACCGTCTTCGACGTAGAGGTCGGTGAGCGCGGTGTTGAGCACCACCGGAACCCCGGCCCGCTGCAACCCGATCCGCAGCGGCCCGATCAAGGCCCGGCCCATGCCGACGAGGTTCTTGCCGGTGGCCTTGGCCCACATCGTGCGCGCCCCGACCTTCAGGCTGCGCAGCACACCGCGCGGGTGACGCTTGAGTTGGTTCAGCCGCACGTAATCCTGTTGCATCACCACGACGTTGAGCGGGACCTTGCCATAAGCAGGTTCGAGCCCGGCTTCATCCTCGCCGAGCTTGCGGGCGTTGAACGGCTTCGGCTCGATCGATCGGCCCTCCGCTCGTCCGCCCGGCGACTCGGGGTAGTAATCGGAGTACTTCGGCACCCAGCACATCTTCAGCGGGGTGTGCTTCAGCACAAACGACAGCATCTCGGGGCCGCGCTCGAGGTAGGTGTCGATGCGTTCCGGCTCGACGACGTCGCCGACGATCCCGTGCAGATAGGTGCGGGCGGCCTCGGCGGTATCGCGCACCCCGTCACGCTTGAGGACTTCGTTATTTGGGATCCAAACGCCGCCGCCTGAGCGTGCGGTCGAACCGCCGAAGTGTGGGGCCTTCTCGATGACTATGGTGGAAAGACCCCGGTGAGCGGCGGTAAGGGCGGCCACCATGCCGGCCCCGCCGCTCCCGACCACGACGACGTCGTACTCCTGCGCTGACATGTAGAACACGTTATAGAATTGCCCCGGGCGGCCGCTACTGGCCCGGTCGACCGTACGAGGAGACGTGAAAAAATGCTCAGTGTTGCCACGCGCGACGAGCTAGCTGCCGACTTGGCGCAAGCCGAGCGGAGCGGCGAGCCGATCGCCCCGCTTACCGCCGCCTATCCGGACATCGACGTCGTCGACGCCTACGAGATTCAGCTGATCAACATCCGCCAGAGAGTCGCGGAGGGGGCCCGGGTGCTGGGCCACAAGGTGGGGCTGTCGTCGTTGGCGATCCAGCAAATGATGGGCGTCGACGAACCGGACTACGGACATCTGCTCGACGAGATGCAGCTGTTCGAAGACACCCCGGTCAAGGCGAACCGCTACCTGTACCCCCGGGTGGAGGTGGAAGTCGGGTTCATCCTGAACGCCGACCTGCCGGGGGCCGGCTGCACCGAGGACGACGTGCTGGCTGCCACCGAGGCGCTGGTCCCGTCGATCGAGCTGATCGACACCCGGATCACCGACTGGAAGATCGAGCTGTGCGACACCATCGCCGACAACGCGTCGTCGGCGGGTTTCGTGCTCGGCGAGGCGCGCGTTTCCCCCAATGACATCGACATCAAGGGGATCGACGCGGTGCTGCGCTGCAACGACGAGGTCGTCGCGGAAGGCCGCACCGACGCGGTACTGGGCAATCCGGTCACCGCGGTGGCCTGGCTGGCGCGCAAGGTGGACGGCTTCGGTGTCCGCCTGCGCAAAGGCGACGTGGTGCTGCCCGGATCGTGCACGCGGGCGATCGACGCACACCCCGGCGACAACTTCGTCGCCGACTTCGCGGGCCTCGGTTCGGTCCGTTTGTCGTTCGAATAAGCTCGAATTAAATCGTCTAACTTAAATCTCAAAAGCTTCGAAAAGGGGCATCATGCCGACTAAGGCGACTGTGGCCATTGTCGGGTCGGGGAACATCAGCACTGACCTGCTCTACAAGCTGTTGCGATCGGACTGGCTGGAACCGCGCTGGATGGTCGGCATCGACCCGGAGAGCGAGGGCTTGGCCCGGGCCCGCAAGCTGGGTTTGGAGACCACCCACGAGGGTGTGGACTGGCTGTTGGCCCAGCCGGAGAAGCCCGACCTGGTGTTCGAGGCCACCAGCGCCTACGTGCACCGCGACGCCGCCCCCAAGTACGAGGCCGCCGGCATCCGGGCGATCGACCTGACGCCGGCCGCGGTGGGCCCCGCGGTGATCCCGCCCGCCAACCTGCGCCAGCACTTGGACGCACCGAACGTCAACATGATCACCTGCGGAGGGCAGGCGACCATCCCGATCGTCTACGCGGTGTCACGCGCCGTCGCCGACCTCGGCGGCGTGCCGTATGCCGAGATCGTCGCCTCGGTCGCCTCGCTGTCGGCCGGTCCCGGCACCCGCGCCAACATCGACGAGTTCACCAAGACCACCAGCCGGGGTGTGGAGACCATCGGCGGCGCCAAGCGCGGCAAGGCGATCATCATCTTGAACCCGGCTGACCCGCCGATGATCATGCGCGACACCATCTTCTGCGCCATCCCGGAGGACGCCGACCGGGACGCGATCGCCAAGTCCATCCACGACGTGGTGGCCGAGGTGCAGACCTATGTACCGGGCTACCGGCTGCTCAACGAGCCCCAGTTCGACGACCCGTCGATCAACTCGGGTGGTCAGGCGCTCGTCACTACGTTCGTCGAAGTGGAGGGTGCGGGCGACTATCTGCCGCCTTACGCTGGAAATCTCGACATCATGACCGCCGCGGCCACGAAAGTCGGCGAGGAGATCGCCAAGGAATCCTTGAGCGCGACGGCCGGAGGAGCGCAATCATGAGCACCGACATCTTCTTCAACCCGGTCTGGGACGTCCGGATGACCGACACGTCGTTGCGGGACGGCTCCCACCACAAGCGCCACCAGTTCACCAAGGACGAGGTCGGCGCCATCGTGGCCGCCCTCGACGCCGCGGGGGTGCCCGTCATCGAGGTCACCCACGGCGACGGCCTGGGCGGCTCGAGCTTCAACTACGGGTTCTCCAAGACCCCCGAGCAGGAGCTGATCAAGCTGGCCGCCGAGACGGCCAAGGAGGCCAAGATCGCCTTCTTGATGCTGCCCGGCGTCGGCACCAAGGAAGACATCAAGGAGGCCCAGAACAACGGCGGCTCGATCTGCCGGATCGCCACCCACTGCACCGAGGCCGACGTGTCGATCCAGCACTTCGGCCTGGCCCGCGAACTCGGGTTGGAAACCGTCGGGTTCCTGATGATGAGCCACACCATCTCGCCCGAGAAGCTGGCCGCGCAGGCCCGGATCATGGCCGACGCGGGCTGCCAGTGCGTCTACGTGGTCGATTCGGCCGGGGCGCTGGTACTCGAGGGCGTGCGCGACCGGGTTGCCGCGCTGGTCGCCGAGCTCGGCGACGACGCCCAGGTGGGCTTTCACGGCCACGAGAACCTCGGGCTCGGTGTGGCCAACAGTGTGGAGGCCGTCCGGGCGGGCGCCAAGCAGATCGACGGCTCGTGTCGCCGGTTCGGCGCCGGTGCGGGCAACGCGCCCGTCGAGGCGCTGATCGGGGTGTTCGACAAGATCGGCGTGAAGACCGGGATCGACTTCTTCGACATCGCCGACGCCGCCGAAGACGTGGTCGCCCCCGCCATGCCCGCCGAGTGCCTGCTCGACCGCAACGCCCTGATCATGGGCTACTCCGGGGTGTACTCCAGCTTCCTCAAGCACGCCATCCGCCAGTCCGAGCGTTACGGGGTGCCCGCCCACCAGCTGCTGCACCGCGCGGGCCAGCGCAAACTCATCGGCGGCCAGGAAGACCAGCTCATCGACATCGCCCTGGAGATCAAACGCGAGCAAGAAAGCGGCGCCGCCCCCGCTCGCTGATCCGCCCTTTCGCCGGCGTCGCACACAGGCTACGCAAAGCCGCCGCGGGTACCCTGTCGCGTATGAGCAAATCCAACACAGTCGGCGCCCGTCGCCGCGGGCTGTACGGCGTGCTCGCCGGGGGGTTAATGACCGCTACCGCCGCAACGGTGATCGCGCTGCCCGTGGCAGGCATAGCTAACGCGGATCCGGGATGCAATCAGGACGTGGGTTCGTCAATCGACTCATACCTGCAGCGGCATCCCGACCTGCACCAGCAACTGCAGGCCAAGTCGCAGGCAGAGGGCGGCAACGGCAACGTCATCGACTACCTCAATCGGCATCCCGACGTCCGCCAGCACCTGATTGACCTTTCCCACGCGTGCCCACCCTAGTGAGTCAGCGTCGTCTTTGAACGCTGCGGCCGACGCGCGGGAACGTTCGCCATTGACGAAAAAGTAGAACACGTTCTAGCGTCTATGCGTGTTCTCTGAATCCCTCACCGCTGCGATCGCAGAGGCCGAGCAGTTGGTGGCCGATGCACCGTTCATCGAGACCGAAGCCGACCTGCTCGAAGGGTTGCAGTACCTGGCCGGCTGTATCTCGGGCTGCATCCATCTGGCCGTGGACTATGACCGCGACCACCCCTTCCTGCAGTCTGGCACCGGGCCGTTCACCAAGATGGGGCTGGACAACCCCGACACCCTCTACTTCGGTACCCGGGTGCACGCCAATCACGACTACGTGGTCACCGGCCGGCGCGGCACCACCACCGACCTGAGTTTCCAGCTACTCGGCGGTGAGTACACGGACGACTTCGTGCCCGTCAGCCAGGCCGCTTTCGACGACCGCGAGCTCGAGATCGCTCCCGACGGCAGCTTCGAGTGGCGGGTGCGGCCGACGAGTCCGGGGCAATTGGTCATCCGCGAGGTATACGGGGACTGGGCGGCGCAGCGCGGCACGCTGGCGATCTCGCGGCTCGACACGGCGGGGACGGCCCCGCCGCCGTTGACCCGCGAGCTCATCGAAAAGCGTTACGCCACAGCGGGAAAGCAGCTTGTCCAGCGAGTGAAGACCTGGCTGCAATTCCCGCAGTGGTTTTATCTCGACCTACCGGTCAACACCATGGTGCCGCCGCGACTGACTCCGGGCGGCCTGGCCACGCAATACTCGTCGGTCGGGCACTTCGACCTGCGACCGGATCAGGCGATGGTGATCACCATCCCGGTCAGCGACGCACCCTACCTCGGCTTCCAGCTGGGCAGCCTCTGGTACATCTCGCTGGACTACATCAACCACCAGACCTCGCTGAACAACACTCAGGCGCAGGCGGATCCGGATGGCAAGGTGCGCATCGTCGTCGCCGAGCAGAACCCGGGAGTGACGAACTGGACCGAGACGGTCGGCCACCGGCGGGGCTTCCTACAGTTCCGCTGGCAGCGGGTGTCGCGTGAGCTCACCGACGCCGACGGCCCCACGGTCGAGGTGGTCGACATCGACAAGGTTTCGGCCGCGTTGCCGTACTTCGAGCACAACAAGATTTCAGAGGATGACTGGCGCGCCCGAATTGCGCTGCGCCACCAACAGATTCAGGCAAGGATGCTGGGATGACGAAGTTGCTCGACGGCAAGGTGGTGGTGATCAGCGGCGTCGGCCCGGGCCTGGGCACGACGCTGGCGCACCGATGCACGCGGGAAGGCGCCGACCTGGTGCTGGCGGC
The DNA here is from genome assembly GCF_054660795.1 of Mycobacterium sp. MUNTM1. NCBI lineage: Bacteria > Bacillati > Actinomycetota > Actinomycetes > Mycobacteriales > Mycobacteriaceae > Mycobacterium > Mycobacterium sp. MUNTM1. The sequence continues at coordinate 138,750 of NZ_BAAGDE010000002.1, read as the reverse complement.
CCGCACGCCGGAGCGCCTCGACGACGTCGCCAAGCAGATCGCCGACCTCGGCGGCCGCGCGACAACGGTGCGCACCGACATCACCGAGGACGACCAGGTGAGCAACCTGGTTGACGCCACCATGGAGGCCTACGGAAAGGTCGACGTGCTGATCAACAACGCGTTCCGGGTGCCGTCGCTGAAACCGTTCTCGGGGACCAGCTTTCAGCACATCCGCGATGCGATCGAACTCAGCGCGCTCGGCGCGCTGCGGCTGATCCAGGGGTTTACGCCGGCGCTGGCCGAGTCGAAGGGCTCGATCGTCAACGTCAACTCCATGGTGCTGCGGCACTCGCAGGCGAAGTACGGCGCCTACAAGATGGCCAAGTCCGCGCTGCTGTCCATGTCGCATTCGCTGGCCACCGAGCTGGGTGAACAGGGGATCCGAGTCAATTCCGTTGCACCCGGCTATATCTGGGGCGAGACGCTGCAGGGCTACTTCAACCACCAGGCCGGCAAGTACGGCACCACGGCCGAGCAGATCTACCAGGCCACCGCGGCCGGCTCCGACCTGAAGCGGCTGCCGACCGAGGACGAGGTCGCCTCGGCGATCCTGTTCCTGGCCAGCGACCTGTCCAGCGGCATCACCGGGCAGACTTTGGACGTCAATTGCGGGGAGTATCACACCTAATGCCGCCATCGACGATGCAGGGCGAAGCGATGAGGAGGAGATGGCGATGACGGTTGCACGCACCGATGTCGGCACCGTTGACGACCTGAAGGCGTCCGCCAGCAAGATGATCGGGCTGGACGATTTCGGCAGCAACGACGACAACTACCTCGAAGCGCTGGAAGTGCTGCTGGACTCCTACCGGCGCGACGCCGACCTGACGCCATTGGGCAGCAAGATGAATCGGTTCTTCCTGCGCGGTGCGCTGGTGGCCAGGCTGTTGTCCGAGGCCGCCTGGAAGCAGTACCCCCAACACGCCGACGTCGCCATCGAACGGCCGATCTTCGTCACCGGGCTGGTGCGCACCGGCACCACCGCCTTGCATCGGCTGCTCGGCGCCGATCCCGCGCACCAGGGCCTGCACCTGTGGTTGGCCGAATTTCCGCAGCCGCGCCCGCCCCGCGAAACCTGGGATTCCAACCCGTTTTACAGCCAACTGAACGCGCAGTTCGAGAAGCATCACGCCGAGAACCCGGACTACACGGGTCTGCACTTCATGGCGGCGTACGAACTGGAGGAGTGCTGGCAGCTGCTGCGGCAGTCGCTGCATTCCGCGTCCTACGAGACGCTGGCGCATCTGCCCACCTACTCGCAGTGGCTGTCCCAGCAGGACTGGACGCCGTCGTATCAGCGGCACCGCCGCAACCTTCAGTTGATCGGACTCAACGACGCCGACAAGCGGTGGGTGCTGAAGAACCCCAGCCACCTGTTCGCGCTGGATGCGTTGATGGCGACCTATCCCGACGCGTTGGTGATCCAGACCCATCGTCCGGTCGAAACGATCATGGCCTCGATGTGCTCGCTGGCACAGCACACCGCCGAGGGATGGTCGACGTCGTTCACGGGCGCCCAAATCGGCGCCGACGCAATGGAAACGTGGTCGCGGGGGCTGGAGCGGTTCAACACCGCGCGGGCCAAATACAGCCCGTCGCAGTTCTACGACGTGGACTACAAGGAGTTGATCGCCGACCCCATGGGCACGGTGGCCGACATCTACCGACACTTCGGCCTGACGTTGACCGAAGAGGCCAAGGCGGCGATGGAAAAGACCCACGCCGACAGCCAGTCCGGCGCGCGGGCACCCAAGCACACCTACTCGCTGGCCGACTACGGGCTGAGCACCGAAACGGTCAAGGAGCGGTTCGCGGGCCTGTAAAACACAGCCGTCACAAGGATTTCCGAGTGCGATCCGGCCCCGGGCCGGACGTCTGCTCAGTCGTCCTCTGGCTCGTGGTCGAGATAGCCCTCGGCGACCGCATGTTCAATGCTGTCACCGAGTTTCGGGCACGACTTCGTGCGCGCGGTGTCGCCCCCGGACTCGCGCACCTCGGTGAAGTGCGCGCAGCGCTGCCAGGCCTCGGTGTTCCACTGCACCGCGGTGTGCCCCGGCCCCAGCCTGCGAACGGTGACCCGCACGTGGCAGAACCGGCAGTCCACCGGCAGCAGACCCGCGTTCAGGTACCGCTCGCGGTCGGCGCGGCTGGCTTCGGCGACCGCCGCCGCGCGCTGTGGGTCGTTGGTGAAATCCCTTGACTTCGACCAGGATCCGCCCTTGCGTTCCGGGCCGGCCGGATGCTCGTCGTCGTCGTGATGATCGCCATGCAGCAACAACATCGACCGCGCGAGCTGATCGACGTCAGGTACCGCCGGCTGATCGTCGCCCATGATTCCTAGTGTTGCTTGGCCGGCACGTCGTCGGTGGCCGCCTCGTCAGCCTCGGAGTCCTTGGCCTTGAGGTTCTCCTCGACCTCGGCGTTCCAATACTCGTTGGCGCGGGTGGTGTCCACCTCGATCTCGAAGCGCTCCACCATCTCCGGCTCGATGTCCGCGACGTCGACATAGAACTGCTGGTACCAGCGGCGCAGCTGGTAGACCGCACCATCCTCTTCGACCAGCAGCGGATTGTCGATGCGGGTCTTGTGCTTCCAGATCTCGACGTCCTGCAGGAAGCCCTTGCTCACACCCTCGGTGAACACCTTCGACAGCTTGTCGGTCATCTTTTCGTCCATACCCTTGGGCTTTTCGACGATGACACCCCACTGCAGCACGAACGAGTTCTGGGTCACCGGGTAGTGGCAGTTGATCAGGATCGACTCGGCCTTGTAGCCGCCGTAGCTGTTGTGCAGCCAGTTGATCATGAACGACGGCCCGAAGTAGGACGCCTCCGAATCCAGGTGCGCCTCACCGTAGGTGGTGCCGAGGTCGTTGACGTCCGGGCGGCCCACGTTGTGCAGGTACTGCGACGCGATGTGGCCCTCGAAAACGTTCTTGAAATACGTCGGCAACCCGAAATGGATGTAGAAGAAGTGCGCCATGTCGGTGACGTTGTCGATGATGTCGCGGCAGTTGGACCCCTCGATGAGGATGCTGTTCCAGCGCCAATCGGTCCACTCGTCGCTGGCCGCTTCCGGAATGTCCGGAATGCGCACGGCCGGGTCCGGCGGATTGTTCTCGTGGTCGTGCCACACGAACAGCAGGCCGCCGCGCACGTCGGTCGTCCACGACCGGGTCCGCGCGGTCTTGGGGGTGCGCTTGGCGTAGGGGACCAGTTTGCAGCGGCCGTCGCCGCCCCAGCGCCAGTCGTGGAACGGGCAGGCGACCTCGTCGCCCTTGATGGTGCCCTCCGACAGGTCCCCGCCCATGTGCCGGCAATACCCGTCGAGGACCTTGATGTCCCCGTGCGAGTCGGCGAACACCACCAGCTTGGTGCCGAACGCCTCAATCGAATGCGGCTTGCCGTCCTGGAAGTCCTTGGCGACGCCCAGGCAGTGCCAGCCGCGGGCGTATCTGGTCGGCAAGTCGCCGGGATCGATTTCCCGGATGCCGACCGCCTTGGTGTCGGTACTCACCTGTCACCTCCAACTCGCTGGGCCTCTAACTAGAACACGTTACAGTTTTGCGGCGGGGGCGCGCAACGACGGCGAGCCTGGCCATTACATATGCGCACTGGGGTATATCTAAACGATGCCGCTGTTTGCGTTCGAGGGCCGCGCGCCACGGGTCGATCCCACCGCTTTCGTGGCCCCGACGGCCACGCTTATCGGCGACGTCGTGGTGGAGGCGGGGGCCTCGGTCTGGTTCAACGCCGTCTTGCGCGGCGACTACGGGCCCATCGTGGTGCGCGAGGGCGCCAACGTCCAAGACGGGTCGGTGTTGCACGCGCCTCCGGGTATCCCGGTCGACATCGGTCCCGGCGCGACGGTCGCGCATCTGTGCGTCATTCACGGGGTCCACGTCGGGCAGGAGGCGCTCATCGCGAATCACGCCACCGTGCTGGACGGTGCGGTGATCGGCGCGCGCAGCCTGGTCGCCGCGCACTCGTTGGTGACGGCGGGCACCCAGATCCCGCCGGGCATGCTGGCCGTCGGCGCGCCGGCTCAGATCAGGGGACCGGTCGCCGGCACCGGGGCCGAGATGTGGATCAAGGTGAACCCGCAGGCCTACCGCGACCTCGCCCAGCGGCATCTGGCCGGGTTGGAACCGCTCTAGACCGTGTCGCCCGGCGGCGCGACCTTGTGCGCGATCCAGTCGTCGATGTGGCCCATGGTGATGGATAACGCCGGACCGGAGAAGACCATGTGGTCGGACCCCGAGATTTCGACGTAGCTCGCGTTGGGATACCGGGCTGCGGCCCGGCGCGCCAGCCGCGGCGGCACGATACGGTCTTGGCTGCCCGCGATCACAAGCACTGGCCCCGAGACCGCGTCGGAGCCCACTTTTGCTGCCTTGGCCCGGTCCAGCCACGGCATAGCCAGCTCGAAGAACAGCACCCGTCCGGATTCGCAGACCAGATCGTTGAACGCTTCGCGCGCGGCTTCCTCGGTCTGCGCGCCCGCGACGCCCCGCCGAAACCGTTGCCACGTCGGGGGATAAACCGGTTTGGCCCACGGTCGCGTCTTTAGGGCATGCGGAAACGCGATCCCGAGAGTTGTCGGGTTGAGACCCGAGGGGCCTACCGACGACGGACATGCGGCGATCAAGCCGGCGTGCGCCGTGTGGGCGGCGACCAGTTGGACCAACAGACCGCCCAACGAATGTCCGACCAGGAGCGGCGGGGAGTCCAGCGAGGCGACCAGGGAGACGAGATCGTCCGCGTAATCACGGATACTCAATGACGCAATCTTGGCCGCGCCTTCGCGCAGAGGCAGCTCGTGGTGCCGCAGAGTCGGGGTGTGCACGGTGAAGCCGCGGTTCTCAAAAGCGGCCCGCGCAGGAGCCCACTGCTGCCCGCGGCTCCACGAGCCGTGAACGAGCACGACGTGCTTGTCGGACATGGGCATCAGCCTGACATCGATGTCCCGTCAAATGTGAAATCTGCGATGTTCAACCGGCGTGTCGCGCCGTGGATTTCTGGCCGGGCTGGAACCGCTCTAGACCTTGCGGGTGTTGGCCGCCGCGCGTTCCATCTCCCAGTAGGCGCGCAGGGCCACCATCTTGCCCTGGGCGTTGACGCGGTAGGTGAAGACGCCCTCGGCGGTCGTCTGGTACTCACCCGTCGTGATGAGGATGTGCCCCACGTTGGCTTCCTCGTTGCCGCACTGGTACGTGTCGCGGAAGAAGAACTCGATCTTCGTGGTGGGGGCGATTGCCTTGTCCCAGAAGGCCGAGATCGCGTCGCGGCCACGGTGCCCCAGGCCTTCCGGGTCGAAAACCGAAGGGCCGATCGGGTCTTCGACGATGGCGTCATCGGCGAACACCGCCAGCCAGGCGTCCTTGTCCCGGGCCGCCACCGCCTCGCGGGAGCGGCGGCCGGCCTCGTGCGCGGGATGCGCGCTCACGAGACCTTCTGGGCCGCGGGCTTGTCGGCGCCCACCACCCACATCGAGTAGTACTGCGAGCCACCGCCGTAGGCGTGACCCAAAGCCTTTCGCGCGTTGGGCACCTGGTGGTCGCCGCCCTTGCCCATCACCTGAATGGCCGCTTCGGCGAAGCGAATCAGGCCCGACGCGCCGATCGGGTTCGACGACAACACGCCGCCCGACGGGTTCACCGGCAGCCGGCCGCCGATCTTGGTTTCGCCGGCTTCGGTGAGTTTCCAGCCCTCGCCCTCGGCGGCAAAGCCGAGGTTTTCCAACCACATCGGCTCGAACCAGGAGAACGGCACGTAGATTTCCGCGGCGTCGATCTCGTCGATCGGGCTCTCGATGCCGGCGGCCGTCCACAGCGCCGCGGCCGCGTCGCGGCCGGCCTGCGGGCTGACCTGGTCGCGTCCGGCGAACTGCAGCGGCTCGGTGCGCAGCGCGGTGGCGTGGATCCAGGCCACCGGATGTCCTTGCGCCAGGCGAGCTTCGGCGGCCTCCTCGTTGCCGATCACTACGGCGGCGGCACCGTCGGACGACGGGCAGGTCTCGTCGTAACGGATCGGGTCCCACAGCATCGGCGACGACATCACCTTCTCGACCGTGATGTCGGGTTGGTGCAGGTGCGCCAGCGGATTCTTGCTGCCGTTGAGCCGGTCCTTGACCGCGACGATGGCACCGATGTTCGTGGGCGCGCCGGACCGGCGGATGTACGAGCGCACGTGCGGGGCGAAGTACCCGCCCGCACCGGCACCCACCGGCTTGATGAAGGGGATCGGAATCGACAACGCCCACATGGCATTCGACTCCGACTGTTTCTCCCACGCCATCGCGAGCACGCGGCGGTACTTGCCGGACTGCACCAGGCTGGCCGCCACCACCCCGGTGGACCCGCCGACCGAACCCGCGGTGTGCACGCGGATCAGCGGCTTGCCCGTGGCGCCCATGGCGTCGGCCATGAACAGCTCGGGCATCATGACGCCCTCGAAGAAGTCCGGCGCCTTGCCGACCACCACGGCGTCGATGTCGTCGAATGTGCTGCCGGAGTCGGCGAGCGCGCGGTCGATCGCCTCGCGCACCAGGCCGTTCATCGAAACGTCTTGGCGCTTGGCGACGTACTTCGTCTGCCCGGTACCCAGTACCGCAGCAACGTTTGGCCCTGCACCGGCCATCAGTTCTTTCCTTCCATCACCGCGACCAGGTTCTGTTGTAGCGCAGGCCCGCTGGTGGCGTGCGCCAGCACCCGCTCGGCCGACCCGTTCCAGATGTGCTGTGCCGCAAAGCCGATGCGTTCGAGACCGGCGACGAACATGGGATTGGCCGCCAGCGCGCCGCCGGACGGGTTGACCTTGGTCGGTCCCGGTATCCGGATGGCTTCCTCGATGATCAGGTGCTGGTGGGTGAACGGCGCACAGATCTCGGCCACGTCGAGGTTGTCGGTCCGCCCGCCGGTGGCCACGTGTGCCGCGGCGCTGGTCGACGGAGACTCGGTGAGATCCCGCGCGCCCAGCGACGGGGTTTCGATGCGATGCTCGATCCCGGTGATCCATGCCGGGTTTTCGCGCAGCTCGCGCGCCCGGTCGCCGGCCGCGAGCACGATGGCCGCGGCGCCGTCGGTGATCGGAGCGATGTCGTGCCGGCGCAGCGGGTCGGCGAAGAACGGCCGCTCGAGCAGTTCGGCCACGCTGATCGACCCCTCGACGTTGTCCACGCGGCGCGCGTTGGCGAAGGAGTCGAAGGCCACGCGGGCCATCTGCTCCTCGGTCCACTTGCCGGTGTCCAGCCCGATGCGCGCCTGCAGCCCGGCCATCGAGATCGAATCGGGCCACAACGGCGCGACGGTATAGGGGTCGGTCTGCCGCGTCAGGATCTGACGCAGGATGCCGGCCGACGACTTGCCGAAGCCGTACACCAGCGCGGTGTCGACCTCGCCGGTCAGGATCTTGATGTAGGCCTCGTAAAGTGCCCAGGCCGCGTCCATTTCGACGTGTGATTCGTTGATCGGTGGAACGGCGCCGATCGAGTCGATCGCCGAGATGAACGAAAATGCCCGTCCGGCAAGGTAATCGGATGATCCGGAACACCAGAAGCCGATGTCGGTCCGGCTGATGCCCAGCTCCTCGTACAGCTGGGCGAAACACGGAATCAACATCTCGACACCGTTGGTGGTGCCGTCGGTGCGGCGGACGTGTGGGGCGTGGGCAAAGCCGACGACCGCAACGTTGCGAGCGCTCATGTGCAGGTAAGCCCTTTACAGGTGGTGCTTGTAGGTGTCGTAGTCGGCGTCGGGTTCCCCGGTCGGCCGGAAGTACTCGATGTTGTCGATGCCAAAACCCCACTCCTCGCGGGGTTTCCACACCGCCTCGACGCGCATGCCCATCCGTACTTCGTGGGCGTCGATGTCGGCGACTAGATGCAGGAACGGGATGTCGGCCCCGTCGAGCAGCACGTAGGCCGCCACGTAGGGCGGCTTGATCCGCTGGCCCTGGAACGGGATGTTGATGATCGCGAACGTCGTGACGGTGCCCTTGTCCGGCAACTCCACGAACTCGGTCGTCGGCTGGCCGGTGGCCGGGTCGGCGCCATGCGGCGGGAAATAGACCTTGCCGTTCTCACCCGTCTTCGCGCCCAGCAGCTTGCCCTGCGCGATGGCCCGCAGGTAGGCGCTCTCCTCGTGCGAGGCGCTGTGCTGGATGGTCAGCGAGACGGGCGTGACGATCATCGTCACCGGGTCTTTGTCGCCGTCCGATTGCTCGGTCACAGCCTCGGCTTCGTCGCCGAGCGAGAAATAGGCGATGTCGGTGATCGCGCCCACCGGCTCGTCCACCCAGTGCACATGCACCCGGGTGCCGGTCTTGATAGCCTTCGGCTCGCCCGCGTCGACCGCGTGGATCAGCGGGGTGTCGGCGCCGTCCAGCTTGATCAGCGCCCAGGCGAAAGGCCGGTCCAGCGGCTGGCCCTCGATCGGTTCGGGCTGCCAGGTCCACGAGACCACGGTGCCGACACTGGACACCGGTACCATCTCGCCCAGCGGCTCGTAGGTGACCGGGTCATATTCCGGCGGCGGCACGTGCACCCGGCCATCCGATCCGCGCACACCCAGGACGTGGCGGTCACGCAGCGCGGTGAAGAACTTGCTCAGCGTGGGGCCGACCGAACGGGTGTAGTCGAAGGACAACGTCAGTGGCGCGGCGAGCGGTGGCTCAGGGTGATCCATCAGGGGCGGGCTACTCGAGCTGGCTGTCACGCCATCGAGTAGAACAGGTTCTAAGAACGGATTCAACATCGGGTCTGCTATCCGGAAAGGAAGACGATGAAGCTGGGATTGCAGCTGGGATATTGGGGCGCTCAGCCGCCGCAGAACCATGGCGAGCTCGTCGCCGCGGCCGAGGACGCCGGATACGACGCCGTCTTCACCGCCGAAGCCTGGGGATCGGACGCCTACACGCCGCTGGCCTGGCTGGGTTCGTCGACGTCGCGGGTGCGGCTGGGCACCTCGGTGGTGCAGTTGTCCGCCCGCACCCCGACGGCCTGCGCCATGGCGGCCCTGACGCTCGATCACCTGTCCGGCGGGCGGCACGTCCTGGGCCTCGGCGTCTCCGGCCCGCAGGTGGTCGAGGGCTGGTACGGCCAGTCGTTCCCCAAGCCGCTGGCGCGCACCCGCGAATACATCGACATCGTCCGGCAGGTGTGGGCGCGCGAGGCTCCGGTGACCAGCGCCGGGCCGCACTACCCGCTGCCGCTGACCGGCGAGCGCGCAACGGGTCTGGGCAAGCCACTCAAGCCCATCACCCATCCGTTGCGGGCCGACATCCCGATCATGCTGGGCGCCGAGGGACCGAAGAACGTCGCGCTGGCCGCCGAGATCTGCGACGGCTGGCTGCCGATCTTCTACACGCCGCGCATGGCCGACACCTACAACGAATGGCTGGACGAGGGATTCGCCCGCCCGGGCGCGCGCCGCAGCCGCGAGGACTTCGAGATCTGCGCGACGGCCAACATCGTCATCACCGAGGATCGCAGCGCCGCCTTCGCGGCGATGAAGCCCTACATCGCGCTCTACATGGGTGGGATGGGCGCGGAGGACACCAACTTCCACGCCGATGTCTACCGCCGGATGGGCTACGCGCAAGTGGTCGACGACGTGACGAAGCTGTTCCGCAGCAACCAGAAGGACAAGGCCGCCGAAATCATCCCCGACGAGGTGATCGACGACGCTGCGATCGTCGGCGACCTCGACTACGTGCGTAAGCAGATCAAGGCCTGGGAGGCCGCCGGCGTCACCATGATGGTGGTGTCCGGCCGCAGTACAGAGCAGGTCCGCGAGCTGGCGACGTTGATCTGAAACCCGCCCACGACAAACTAGAACACGTTCTATTTTTCTTGCCAGGGGCTTAGAACGCGTTCTAGATTGTCCGGATGACACGCCCGACGACGATGCAGAGCGCGCAGCGCGATGAGGAGACGGGCAGTCGATCCCGGTCCGGCCGGTCAGCCGAGCGGGTGGGCGTCGCCGAATGTCATCTCGACGTGGCCGACAGTTCCAGAGACCATCGCCCGCTTCGGCAGGCCCAGCGACCTCAGCTCCTCGGCGTAGGCGTGGTCGCCCAGTCGCAACTTCGCCCCGCCGAGCTGACCGCGCAGCCCGCGCACCCGCATCTCCCAGGGCACTTCCCGGGTGGTGCCGTCGGCGAAGGTGTACGTCTTGAGCACCTGCGGGCGCGACGTGAACATCGAGGGCACCGGCACTCCGCGGGCGAAGTCGATGCCGGCGATGTGCGCGCCGTCGGCGCTGACGTCGAATCCGAACCGGCCGTGCTCGCGAACGGTGAAGTCCGCCATGATCTTCGGGAATCCCCAGATCGAGCGCCCGGCTTCCAGGGTGAAGCTCTGGTCGACGGGCAGATGATGGATGAACGCGGCCGCGCCGCCCAGGGCCCGCCAGCCGCGCGCCGTCGAGCCGGGTGGGTTGACCATGACGCAGGTACCGAATTCGTGGTACTGCCCCAGATCGCCGTCGATGTAGCGCGCCAGCATCAGGTTCACCACCGCCCGGCCGGGGCGGGGCTGGCAGACCTGCAGACCGCTGTAGTCGATAAGGCGTTGTGCCGCTTGCGCATCCACCGAGAACATCGCGGTGTGTACGTCCGCTTTTCGTATCCGCACCGGCATGGTGAGGACCGTCCCCGCAACTACGTGTTGTGACTCAGGCATGCCGGTAACTGTAATCCGCTCGTCAATATCTGGAGGCTGTGAATGACTTCGACCATCCCCGAAGCGATCTCGAACATCGACCTGACCGACGGCAACTTCTACGCCGACCGTCACACGTCGCGCGAGGCCTATCGCTGGATGCGGGCCAACCAGCCGGTGTTTCGTGATCGCAACGGACTGGCCGGTGCCACGACGTATCAAGCCATCCTCGACGCCGAGCGCAATCCGGAACTCTTCTCCAGCACGGGCGGCATCCGTCCCGATCAGCCGGGCATGCCGTACATGATCGACATGGACGATCCGGCACACCTGGTACGGCGCAAGCTGGTCAACGCCGGCTTCACCCGTAAGCGGGTGAAGGAGAAGGAGCCGTCCATCGCCAAGCTGTGCGACACCCTGATCGACGCGGTGTGCGAGCGCGGCGAGTGTGACTTCGTCCGCGACATCGCCGCCCCGCTGCCGATGGCGGTGATCGGCGACATGCTGGGCGTGCTGCCCCAGGAGCGCAGCATGCTGCTGAAGTGGTCCGACGACCTGGTGTGCGGGCTGAGCTCACACATCGACCCGGAATCGGAGGTGGCCCAGAGCGTGATGAACGCCTTCGCCGCCTACACCGCGTTCACCATGGACATCATCGCCAAGCGACGAGCCGAGCCCACCGACGACCTGTTCTCCATCTTGGTGAACGCCGAGGTGGAGGGTCAGCGCATGTCCGACAACGAGATCGTCATGGAGACGCTGCTCATCCTCATCGGCGGCGACGAGACCACCCGCCACACGCTGAGCGGAGGGACAGAGCAGCTGGTGCGGCACCGCGACCAGTGGGATGCGCTGGTGCGCGATCCCTCGCTGCTGCCCGGCGCCATCGAGGAGATGCTGCGCTGGACGTCGCCGGTGAAGAACATGTGCCGAATCCTGACCGCAGACACCGAATTCCACGGCACCTCACTGCGTGAGGGCGAGAAGATCATGTTGCTGTTCGAGTCGGGCAACTTCGATGAGTCGGTGTTCGAGGATCCGGACAGCTTCGACATCCGACGTAACCCCAACAGCCACATGGCTTTCGGTTTCGGCACGCACTTCTGCCTGGGCAACCAGCTGGCCCGCCTGGAACTTTCGATGATGACCGAGCGGGTGCTCAAGCGGCTGCCGGATCTCCGGCTGGCCGACGACGACTCGACCCTGCCGCTGCGGCCGGCGAACTTCGTCAGCGGCCTGGAATCGATGCCGGTGGTGTTCACCCCGAGCGCGCCGCTGCTGAGCTGATTCGGCGCGCCCATGCCGCTGGACACCCGGGCGATGATGCCGCCCGGCGTGTCTTCGGCCGTAACGCGAACGACGCTCCAACCCGACTCGGCGAGGGACTCTACGCGCCGAATGTCCTTGCCGAATTGTCTTCGGTCGGTGCGGTGTTGGTCGCCCTCATACTCGACCGCCAGTTGGATGTCCTGCCAACCCATGTCGAGCTCGGCGATCAGCGCGCCGTATTCGTGAACCGGTATCTGCGTCTGCGGCGGCGGGAAGCCCGCGCGGATCAGCAGGAGCCGCAGCCAGGTTTCGCGGGGAGACTCGGCGCCCGCGTCAACGAGTGGCAGCGCTACGCGCGCGCGGGTAATGCCGCGGCGGCCTCGGTGGCGCTCGGCGAGTAACTCGATCTCGCTCACCTTGAGATCGGTCGCGCGCGCCAGCGCGTCGATCGCTGCCACGGCCCGCTCGACGCGATAGCGACAGGCAATGTCGAGCGCCGTCCGGGCTGGCGTAGTCACCGGTATGCCGGCGGCTGTTTGTATCTCGTCCCCGGCCAGTCGATCTGACCACGTGTGAACGCCGCCGGGCGGCCGGCGGTACGCGTAAAGCAGCTCAGCGGGTGCGCGGTCATCGATCCATTTCGTGCCGTACAGGGCTGCCGCTGATCTGCCCGCGACGACACCGCGCCGACGAGACCACAACCAAGCCGACTGAGCGCGCAATCCGGCGGTCAGCGCAGTGTTGGCCGGGACGTACACGTCGGGATGGACCTTGACGAACCGGCGCCGCAGTGCGTACGGCGTCACCAGGCCGGATGCGACGGCCTCGCTGCCGATGAACGGCTCACCCCTGGCAGGAGTGTGCCGCAGAGCTCCGACAGGTCCGCCGCACGTGCACTGAGCGCGAAAATTTGCGCCGAAATTCGCAGTGAGTGCACGTTCGGCGCAAAAAGCTCTAGCGGTTTTTGAAGTTGGGCTTGCGCTTCTCGGCGAACGCCCGCGGGCCTTCCTTGGAGTCCTCGGAGAGGAACACCGGGATCCCGTTGGCGGTGTCGGGCTTGAAGGCCTCTTCCTCGTGCATGCCCTCGGTTTCGCGGATCGTTTTGAGGATCGCCTGCACGGCCAGGGGACCGTTGTTCTCGATGACCTCGGCGATCTCGAGTGCCTTGGTCAGCGCCTGCCCGTCGGGAACGACGTGGCCGATCAGGCCCATGTCCTTGGCTTCGGCGGCGGTGATGTGCCGTCCGGTCAGCAGCAGGTCGCAGGCCACGGTGTAGGGGATCTGGCGCACCAGGCGCACCGCCGAGCCGCCCATCGGGTACAGGCTCCACTTGGCCTCGGAGATGCCGAATTTGGCGCTCTCGCCGGCGACCCGGATGTCGGTGCCCTGCAGGATCTCGGTGCCCCCGGCGATGGCCGGGCCCTCGACGGCGGCGATCAGTGGCTTTTTCAGCCTGCGGCCTTTGAGCAAGGCGTCGATTCGCGACGGGTCGTAGCTGCCGTCCTTGAACGACTCACCCGGCGGCTTTTGGGTTGCTGTCTTCAGGTCCATGCCCGCGCAGAAGTAGCCACCGGCGCCCGTCAGGATGCAGCAGCGGATGTCGTCGTCGTTGTCGACGCGGTCCCAGGCCTGGACCATGATTTCCATCATTTCCGTGCTCAAGGCGTTGCGGCGGTGCGGTCGATTCATGGTCACGATGAGGGTGTGACCACGCTGTTCCACCAGCGCGTCGGGCCCGGTCTCCCCGTTTTCTGTGTTTGCTGGGGTTCCGGCATTCTCCACGGACACGGCTACCGCCTTTCCCTCGACAATGGGCACGAGCTTGCCTCGAAATGTAACACGTTCTAATTTGGTGGCCGTGGCCTTGAATATTGCCGACCTTGCAGAGCACGCCATCGACGCTGTGCCCGACCGTGTCGCCCTGATCTGCGGCGACGAGAAGCTGACCTATGCCCAGCTAGAGGAGAAGGCCAACCGCCTGGCTCACTACCTGCTGGAACAGGGGGTGAAAAGGGACGACAAGGTCGGCCTGTACTGCCGCAACCGCATCGAGATCGTCATCGCGATGCTCGGCATCGTCAAGGCCGGCGCCATCCTGGTGAACATCAACTACCGCTACGTCGAGGGCGAGCTGCGCTACCTGTTCGAGAACTCCGACATGGTCGCGCTGGTGCACGAGCGCCAGTACTCCGACCGGGTGGCCAACGTGCTGCCCGACACCCCCGACGTCAAGACGATCCTGGTCGTCGAGGACGGCAGCGACAACGACTTCGGCCGTTACGGCGGCGTCGAGTTCTACGCCGCGATCGCGCAGAGCTCGCCCGAGCGCGACTTCGGCCCGCGCAGCGCCGACGACATCTACCTGCTCTACACCGGCGGTACCACCGGCTTCCCGAAGGGCGTGATGTGGCGCCACGAGGACATCTACCGGGTGCTCTTCGGCGGAACCGACTTCGCCACAGGCGAATTCGTCAAGGACGAGTACGACCTGGCCAAGGCCGCCGCGGAGAACCCGCCGATGGTCCGCCACCCGATTCCGCCGATGATCCACGGCGCCACCCAGTCGGCCACCTGGATGTCGATCTTTTCGGGCCAAACCACGGTTCTGGCACCGGAATTCAACGCCGACGAGGTCTGGCGCACGATCCACGATCACAAGGTGAACCTGCTGTTCTTCACCGGCGACGCGATGGCCCGGCCGCTGCTGGACGCGCTGCTGGCCCACCAGGACAAGGGCAACGAATACGACCTGTCGTCGCTGTTCCTGCTCGCCTCCACCGCGGCGCTGTTCTCGCCGAGCATCAAGGAGAAGTTCCTCGAGCTGCTGCCCAACCGGGTGATCACCGACTCCATCGGATCGTCGGAAACCGGATTCGGCGGCACCAGCATCGTCGCCAAGGACGCGCCGCACGCCGGTGGCCCGCGCGTGACGATCGACCACCGCACCGTCGTCCTCGACGAGGAGGGCAACGAGGTCAAGCCCGGCTCCGGTGTGCGCGGCTTCATCGCGAAGAAGGGCAACATCCCGGTCGGCTACTACAAGGATGAGAAGAAGACCGCCGAGACCTTCAAGACGTTCAACGGCGTGCGCTATGCCATCCCCGGTGACTTCGCCGAGGTCGAGGCCGACGGCACCGTCACGATGCTGGGCCGCGGCTCGGTGTCGATCAACAGCGGCGGCGAGAAGATCTACCCCGAGGAGGTCGAGGCCGCGCTCAAGGGCCACCCCGACGTCTTCGACGCCCTGGTGGTCGGCGTGCCCGACCCCCGGTACGGCCAGCACGTCGCCGCCGTCGTGCAGCCCCGGCCGGGCGCCCGGCCCGCGCTGTCGGAGCTGGACAGCTTCGTGCGCTCCGAGATCGCGGGCTACAAGGTGCCGCGCAGCCTGTGGCTGGTCGACGAGGTCAAGCGCTCGCCCGCGGGTAAGCCCGACTACCGCTGGGCCAAGGAGCAGACCGAGGCCCGCCCGGCCGACGACGTGCACGCCGCTCACGCCACTGCGTGACCGATTTCGTCAAACGTAATCCGGCCGCACCGGCCGGCTTCTTCGCGGCCGAAGCCGCAGGGCTGCAATGGCTTTCGGCCGTCGAGGGCGGCGTGCCGTGCGCGCGGGTCGTGTCGTTCGACGACGCCGGCCTGACCCTGCGGCGGCTGGAATCGGTGAGCCCGACTCCCGTGGCCGCGCGCGAGTTCGGCGGCCGGCTGGCCGTCACGCACGATGCCGGCGCCGCGGCGTTCGGCGCTGGTCCGGACGGGTGGGACGGCCCGGGCTTCTTCGGCCCGCTGTCGCAGCCCCTGCCGATGTCGCTGCGACCGCACCGCGATTGGGGCGCGTTCTACGCCGAGGAACGGCTGGCCCCGATGGCCGAACTCGCGGCCCCGCGCCTCGACGCCGCGACCCGCGAGGCCGTCGACTCCGTGGCGGGGCGTTGCCGCGCGGGCGACTTCGACGACGGCGACCGGCCGGCCCGCCTGCACGGCGACCTGTGGGGCGGCAACGTGATGTGGACGCGTGACGGCGTGGTGTTGATCGACCCGGCCGCGCATGCCGGTCATCGTGAATCCGATCTGGCGATGCTCGCCTTGTTCGGCTGCCCGCATTACGACGAGATCATCACGGGCTACCAGGAAGTGCGGCCGCTGCGGCCCGGCTGGCGCCACCGCATCGGGCTGCACCAGCTTTATCCGCTGCTGGCGCACGTGGTGCTGTTCGGCGGTGGGCACGCCCAGCGGACGCTTGCCTGCGCCCGCGCGGCGCTGACCATCTGACCTCGGTCCGCGGCGGGCCCCGGTCTAGAGTCGAATCGCATGACGATCGATGTTTGGATGCAGCATCCGACCGCGCGGTTCCTGCGTAGCGAAATGCTGGCATCCCTGCGGCGGTGGACGGGCGGGACGATCCCCGACGCCGACATCCCCATCGAGACGACCCTGGCGTCGATGGACGCCGCCGGCGTCGAATTAGGCGTGCTCAGCGCCTGGCGCGGCCCGGGCGGCGAGGACCTCGTCTCCAACGACGAGGTGGCGAAATGGATTGCCGAGCACCCGAACCGGCTCGCCGGCCTGGCCACCGTCGACCTGGACCGCCCGATGGAAGCGGTCCGGGAGTTGCGGCGGCGGATAGCCGACGGGGGATTCGTGGGCCTGCGGGTGGTGCCGTGGTTGTGGAACGCCCCGCCCACCGACCGTCGCTACTACCCGCTGTTCGCCCAGTGCGTGGAATCCGGGGTGCCGTTCTGCACCCAGGTCGGCCACACCGGCCCCCTGCGCCCGTCGGAGACCGGCCGGCCGATTCCCTACATCGACCAGGTGGCGCTGGACTTCCCGGAGCTGGTGATCGTCTGCGGCCACGTCGGCTACCCGTGGACCGAGGAGATGGTCGCGGTGGCCCGCAAGCACGAAAACGTCTACATCGACACCTCGGCGTACACGATCAAGCGGTTGCCGGACGAACTCGTCCGGTTTATGAAGACCGGCACCGGGCAGCGAAAAGTGTTGTTCGGCACCAATTATCCGATGATCACCCACGAGCACGCGTTGGCGGGACTGGACGAACTCGGGCTGTCCGATGAGGCTCGCCGAGACTTCCTGCGCGGCAACGCCGAACGACTTTTCCGACTGGAGGCAAAAAAGTGAACGGTGCCCAGGCCCTGATCAACACCCTGGTCGACGGTGGCGTCGACGTGTGTTTCGCCAACCCGGGCACGTCGGAAATGCACTTCGTTGCCGCGCTGGACGCCGTGCCGCGGATGCGCGGCGTGCTGGCATTGTTCGAGGGGGTCGCCACCGGCGCGGCCGACGGTTATGCGCGCATCGCCGATCGCCCGGCCGCGGTCCTGCTGCACCTGGGCCCCGGACTGGGCAACGGCCTGGCCAACCTGCACAACGCCCGTCGCGCCCGGGTGCCGATGGTGGTGGTGGTCGGCGACCACGCCACCTATCACAAAAAGTACGACGCCCCACTGGAATCCGACATCGACGCGCTTGCCGGCAGTGTCTCGGGATGGGTGCGCCGAACCAGTGACGCCTCCCAGGTCTCGGCCGACGCCGTCGAGGGCATCGCGGCCAGCCGGTGGGGTTCGCAGATCTCGACGCTGATCCTGCCCGCCGACGTGTCCTGGTCCGACGGCGCGCAGCTGTTCTCCAACCTGGAGGCGCAGCCGACGGGCGCCGATCCGTTGCTGGCGCCCGAGGTGCTCGAGGTGCTTCGCTCCGGCGAGCCGACGGTGATCATGGTGGGCGGTGACGCCACCCGCCGCGCCGGGCTGGCGGCGGCCACCCGCATCGCGGCGGCCACGGGTGCCCGCGTGCTGTGCGAGACCTTCCCGACCCGCCTGGAGCGCGGCGCCGGCGTCCCCGCGGTCGACCGGCTGGCCTATTTCGCCGAAGCCGCGACGGCACAGCTGGACGGCGCCAAGCATCTGGTGCTGGCCGGCGCCAAGTCGCCGGTGTCGTTCTTCGCCTATCCGGGCATGCCCAGCGATCTGGTACCGGCCGGCTGCGAGGTGCACGTGCTCGCCGAATACAGCGGGGCGGCAGACGCTTTGATCGCCGTGGCCGATCAGCTGGCACCCGACATCGAAGCACCGGTGGCGCCCGCGTCGCGTCCCCGGCTGGCGGCGGGTCCGCTGACCTCCGCGTCGGCCGCCGACGTGATCGGGGCGCTGTTGCCCGAAGGCGCGATCGTGGTCGACGAGTCGAACACCTCCGGTGTGTTGCTTGCGGGGGCGACCGCCGGCGCGCCGGCGCACGACTGGCTGACCCTGACCGGCGGGGCGATCGGTTACGGCATGCCGGCCGCGGTGGGCGCCGCGGTAGCCGCCCCGCACCGTCCGGTGCTGTGCCTGGAATCCGATGGCTCGGCGATGTACACGATTTCGGGATTGTGGACCCAGGCCCGCGAGAACCTCAACGTCACCACCGTGCTGTACAACAACAGCGCCTACGACATCCTCCGGATTGAGCTGCAACGCGTCGGCGCCGGGTCCGCGCCCGGGCCCGAGGCGCTGGCGCTGCTCGATTTATCAGACCCCACAATGGATTTCGTGAAGATCAGCGAGGGTATGGGAGTGCCGGCGCGGCGCGTCACCACCGCCGAGGAATTGGCCGACGCGCTGCGCGCCGCCTTCGCCGAACCCGGGCCGCACCTGATCGACGCCGTGGTGCCGTCAATAGCGGGCTAGGGTCGGCAGCCGGCTCAGCAGCCAGTCCGTCATCGTATTGACCACTTCGACGCCCGTTTCGAACGTGCCGTCGTCCGCGTCCGCCGCCAGCGCCACGCCCCATTGGCCGGACGGCGTCGAAACGATGCCGAACTGGCGGACCAGGTAGCCGCCGTGCACGCCCGGGCCCCAACCACCCTTCGCGGCATGGCCTTTGGCGGCCAAGCCCCACTGGTCGGCGGCGACCAGCCGTTGCATCAGGTCGATCACTTCCACGGCATCGGGGATGGTCGACAGCTCCGCGGCGAACCGCGCCTGGCGCTGCAGGCTCCACTGGGTTTGGCCGAAAGCGGTGAAGCCGCGGCGAAGTCGCCGCGATTCGACCACCGTCGCGGTGTCACCGCCTTCGGCCACCACGCCCTGGACCCGCCGGGCCGCGTCCATCGGCTCGCCCAATTGCGACCACAACTGTTCGGAGGCGCGGTTATCGGATTCGGTGATGGCCTTGACGACCAGCTCGCGCGAGCCCAGCCAATCGTTGCGCAGCGCCGCGATCGCCAGAGGCACCTTGATGGTCGACCATGCCACGCCCGACCACCAGCTGCCCAGCGAAAACGTCCGGTCCGGTCGGGCGATCGCGACGCCGACGTTCGCCGGCGCCGCGGCGGAGAGCTGTTCGAAGCTGGCTTCCAGCGCGAGTTCGAGTGGCCGTGCGGTCATGTCTCCTTGTCCTACCGGCATTTTCATTGCGGCCCCGCACTCATCTGCGGTGTGCGGGGCGAAATCGTCAGCCCGCCGGCGGCGGGGGTGGCTGGGGTGGCTCCGCCGCGGTGAAACCGGCACCCAGCGACCCGATCACGATGGAGCCGGCGATCTCTTCGCGGATTTTCATCAACCGCTGAGTTTACTGCCAGCAGCACGTATCAGGCGGCAACGCCCGCCCTCGGGTGGCTCTAACGCTGGATCTTCCACACCGGATCGCCGCAGTCGACGCCTTGGGCGGCCAGCTGTCGCTTCAGCACTTTGAACGTCACCGTCCGCGGAAGTTCGGCGCTGACCCGTACGTACGACGGCCACTGTTTGGGTCCCAGGTCCGGCTGCTCGGCCAGGAAGGCGCGGAACTTCTCGTCGTCGAACTCGGTGCCCGGCGCCAGCACCACCGCGGCCATCACCTGGTCGCCGACGATGGCGTCCGGCACCGGATACACCGCGACCTCGGCGATATCGGGGTGGCGCAGCAGGACCCGTTCGATCGGGGCCGCACCGAGGTTTTCGCCGTCGACCCGCATCCAATCGCCCAGTCGCCCAGCGAAGTACGCGTAGCCGGCGTCGTCGCGGTAGGCCAGATCACCGCTGTGGTACACCCCGCCGGCCATCCGCTCCGCCTCGGCCGCCTCGTCGTTGTAGTAACCCTCGAACCGGCCCGGCCCCGCAGTGTTGACCAGTTCGCCGACCACGCCCGGCGGGCATGACGCGCCGGTGTCGGGATCGATGATGTCGATGCCGTCGGGAAGCGGGCCCAGTGAACCCGCCGGCGTATCGGGCGTGCGCGCGATGGCCACGCCGCCTTCGGTGGAGCCGAACCCGTCCTGCACGACGCACCCGAACCTGCGTCCGAAGCGCTCGATGTCCTCGGGCACGCCCTCGTTGCCGTAGACCGCGCGCAGCGGGTTGTCCGCATCGTCGGGCCGCTCGGGCGTGGCGAGCACATACGACAGCGGCTTGCCCACGTAATTCGCGTAGGTGGCGCCGTAGCGACGCACGTCGACGATGAAGTTCGAAGCGGAGAACTTGCGCCGCAAGGCCATCGAGCCCTCGCAGGCCGCCGCCACCGCCCAGCCGACCAGCACCGCGTTGGAATGAAACAAGGGCATCGAGACGTAGCAGACGTCGTCTCGGCCGAGGTCGAAGCGCCGTGACATCGTCACGCCCGCGATCGCGACCTTGCCGTGGCTGCACTTGACCGCCTTGGGCTCACCGCTGGTGCCCGACGTGAAGATCAACATGAACAGGTCGGCCGGCAAGGCGTTCTGGAAGGAGAGCCGCGCGTCGCTATGCGCGGCGATCTCCTCGGCCCACTCGGGCGAGTCGGCGTTCAGGTGCTCGATGTCGCCCAGCGTCTCAGCCGACTTCGAGTCGGCCAGCACCAATTGGCAATCGGCCCGTGCGATGTCGCGTTGCAGCGCCGCACCGCGGCGCACCGGGTTGAGCCCCACCGGCACGATCCCCGACATGCCCGCCGCCGCCAGCATCGCCGAGAAGAACGGAGTGTTCTCCAGCAGCACGCCCACATGCGGCGGCCGGCCCGGGTCCAACCGCGCCCGCAACGCCGCGGCGATGGCGGCACCGTGCTGCAGGTGATCGCGCCAGCTGGTGAAGGAGTCCTCGAAGTAGATACCCCGATC
This sequence comes from Mycobacterium sp. MUNTM1, assembly GCF_054660795.1. Lineage (NCBI taxonomy): Bacteria > Bacillati > Actinomycetota > Actinomycetes > Mycobacteriales > Mycobacteriaceae > Mycobacterium > Mycobacterium sp. MUNTM1. The sequence continues at coordinate 117,713 of NZ_BAAGDE010000002.1, read as the reverse complement.
GTCGATCTCGGTCAGCGGCGCCAGCAGCTTGGTGACCGTCAGGTCATCGGTGAGTTCCATTGCGCCTAAGCGGGCGTCTCGGCCAGCTCCCGGCCGATCCGGCGCAGCTGCCCGGTGGCGCCGCCCAGCGCGAACTCGGTCTCCTTCGCGGCCAGGAAGTAGCGGTGCGCGGGGTGGTCGGTGTCGACGCCGACGCCGCCGTGCACATGCACGATGGTGTGCGCCACCCGGTGACCGGCGTCCGCCGCCCAGAACGCCGCACTGGCGACGTCGATTTCGGCCGGAATGTCCTCCGAGACCCGCCAGCCCGCCTGGGTGAGCGTGAGCCGCAGCCCCTTGACGTCGATGTACCCGTCGGCCAGCCGCTGCGACACCGCCTGGAAGCTGCCGATCGGGCGGTCGAATTGCTCACGCTCGCGCGCGTATTCGGCCGTCATCTGCAGACCCCGCTCGAGCACCCCGAGCTGGAAAGCGCTGCGGCCCAACGTGCCCAGCGTGCCGAGCCACGTCACGACCTCGGCGCCGCCGACCTTGCGCCCGGCGTCCACCTCGGTCCCATCCAGGGCCAGGTGCCCTACGCTGCCCAGGCCGGTGGTTTCCAGCGCGGTCACCGTGACGCCGGGGTCATCGGCGGCGACCAGGAAAACCGCAGTGCCGGAATCCGTTTCGGCGGGCACCAGGAACGCGTCGGCGACCGGGCCGAAGCCGACCTGGGTGCGGGTTCCGGTCAGCCGGTAACCGCCGCCGGCGCCGACCGCCTGCACGGGACCGTCGCCCATCTCGGCGTCGAGGGCGACGGTCAGCGTCTTATCGCCGTTGACCGCGGGCACGCCCCAGTTTTGTTGCAGCTCTTCGGAGCCGAAGCGGGCCAGCGCCCCGGCGCCCAGCACCACCGACTCCAGGTAGGGCACCGCGGCCAGCTGGTGTCCCAGCGCCACCAGGATCGCGATCTGCTCGAGCGCGCCGAAGCCGTCGCCGCCCAGCGACGAAGCCGAGGCGCTGGACAGGATGCCGGCGTCGATCAGCTTGCGCCACAGGTCGCGGTCGAACCGCTGATCGAGCCCGTCGAGCTCGCGCTGGTGTTCGGGGGTGCATACCGAGTCCACGATGGTGTCGACCAGGTTCCCGAGGTCATTCGCCGCTTCGGTGGTGGTGAAATCCATGAACGTCCGTCCTTCTATTCCGTAGCGGCTCAGCGGTTCCGGGGCAGGCCGAGCGCGACCATTCCGATGATGTCGCGCTGCACTTCGTTGGTGCCGCCGCCGAACGTCAGGATCAGGCAGGCCCGGTGCATCCGTTCGACCCGGCCGCGCAGCAACGAGCCCGGCGAATTCTGGCGCACCGTCGCGGCGGTACCCAGCACCTCCATCAGCAGCCGGTAGGCTTCGGTGGCCAGCTCGGTGCCGTACACCTTGGCCGCCGACGCGTCGGCCGGCGACAACGCTTCGTTCGCCGCCGAGGCAAGTTCCCAGTTGATCAGCTTGAGCACTTCGGCCTTGGCGTGCACGCGGGCCAGGTTGATCTGCACCCATTCCGAGTCGATCAGCCGGGCGCCGCCGGCGTCCTTGGTGTTCTGCGCCCATTCGCGAACCTCGCGCAGGGCCAGGAAGATCGGTTGCGGCGAGACCAGCGCGACCCGCTCGTGGTTGAGCTGGTTGGTCACCAGTTTCCAACCGCCGTTCTCCTCGCCGACCAGGTTGGTCACCGGGACACGCACATCGGAGTAGTAGGTGGCGCTGGTGTCCACGCCCGCCATGGTGTGCACCGGCGTCCAGGAGAAACCCTCGGCGGTGGTCGGCACCGTCAGCATCGAAATGCCGCGGTGCTTCTTGGCCTCGGGGTTGGTGCGCACCGCCAGCCACACCCAGTCCGCGTAGGCGATCAGGCTGGTCCACATCTTCTGGCCGTTGATGACGTAGTCGTCGCCGTCGCGCACCGCCGTGGTGCGTAGGTTGGCCAGGTCGGTGCCGGCGCCGGGCTCGGAGTAGCCGATGGAGAAGTGCAGTTCACCGGCGGCGATCTTGGGCAGGAAGTACTTCTTCTGTTCCTCGGTGCCGAACGCCATGATCGTCGGCGCCACGCTGTTGATGGTCAGGAACGGGACCGGCACGCCGGCGATGGCGGCCTCGTCGGTGAAGATCAGCGAGTCCATCGGGGAGCGGTCCTGGCCCCCGTACTCCTTGGGCCAGTTCAGGGTGAGCCATCCGTCCTTGCCCATCTGCGCGACGGTGTCGCGGTAGGCGGTGCCGGTGCCGACCTCGCCGCCCCCTGAAGAGGTCAGCGCCTCCCGGCGCTCGGGGGTCATCAGGTCGGTGAAGTACGACCGCAGCTCGCGACGCAGCTCCTCTTGTTCCGGGGTGTAACTGATACGCATTTCGGCCGTCCTTGAGGTTTACGACGTTCGGAGTAACAAGCCTCGTCACAGGCTGCAGCTCGACCAACGGCTACCCGTTCGCCTCCCCGGTTGTAACACGTTCTAGTCTGGGAATCCAGCGACCGTTTCGCCAGAGGTGTCGGGGCCCTATGGTGGACCTACATACTGATGAGGCGAGTCCTGCGGTGAAGGCCAGGTTCAAGGAGGGTGCTGTGCGGGTGATCGTGGACCGTGACCGGTGTGAAGGTAACGCGGTGTGCTTGGGAATTGCGCCAGATATCTTCGACCTGGACGACGAGGACTATGCCGTGGTGAAGCTCGACCCGATCCCGGCCGATCAGGAGCAACTCGCCGAACAGGCGATCGCCGAATGCCCGCGCGCGGCACTTCAGCGCGGCGACTAATTCGAGCCCAGCGCGCGTAACCCGAAACTAGAGGTATTCATAAATTGACTAGCAGCACGAACGCGACCGATCTCTCCGGAAAGGTCGCGGTGGTGACCGGTGCGGCCGCGGGCCTGGGACGCGCCGAGGCGCTGGGCCTGGCACGGCAGGGCGCAACCGTCGTCGTCAACGACATCGCCGCGGCGCTGGACGCCTCCGACGTCATCGACGAGATCAACTCCGTCGGGTCGAAGGCCGTCGCGGTGGCCGGCGACATCAGCGAACGCGCCACCGCCGATGAACTGGTTGCTCAGGCCGACTCGCTGGGTGGGCTCGACATTGTGGTCAACAACGCCGGGATCACCCGCGACCGCATGCTGTTCAACATGTCCGACGAGGAGTGGGATCTCGTCATCGCCGTGCACCTGCGCGGTCACTTCCTGCTGACCCGCAACGCGGCGACCTACTGGCGCGCCAAGGCCAAGGACGCCGGCGGCCAGGTGTTCGGGCGCATCGTCAACACCGCGTCGGAGGCGGGCCTGGTCGGTCCGGTTGGGCAGGCCAACTACGGCGCCGCCAAGGCGGGCATCATCTCGCTCACCCTCACGGCCGCACGGGCGCTCGGCCGCTACGGGGTGTGTGCCAACGCCATCTGCCCCCGCGCGCGCACCGCGATGACCGCCGACGTGTTCGGCGACGCACCCGAGGTGGAGGCGGGCGGCGTCGACCCGTTGTCGCCCGAGCATGTGGTCAGTCTGGTGAAGTTCCTGTCGTCTCCGGCGGCCGCCGAGGTGAACGGTCAGGTGTTCATCGTCTACGGTCCACAGGTGACATTGGTCGCCGCGCCGACCGTGGAGCGGAAATTCAGCGCCGACGGCGTCGCTTGGGACCCCGCTCAGCTGAGTTCGACGCTGCAGGATTACTTTGCTGGCCGTGATCCTGAGCACAATTTCTCGGCTGGCGGGCTGATGGAGCAATAGCCATAAAAGGCTGGTCGATTGGGGGGAATCGCCAGGTAGAACGTGTGTCAGTTTGACACGTGACAAGTGCTTCTGACCTGGCGAATTAACGGTTTGGATAAAGAAGTACTGTTCATTGACATGGTGAACTTGTTCTGAGTTAATATGATCCGGCTCACACCGAGCCACGTGCGACCGTAGACGACGCAAAGGCCACGCATAGACTTCGCCGAGACCAAACCGAGGGGGGAACCGCGTTGAGGGAACAACTTGCGGTTCCCGCCCGCGCCGTCGGCGGATTTTTCGAAATGATGATGGATACCGGCCGGGCAGCGTTTCGCCGGCCGTTTCAATTCGGTGAGTTTCTCGACCAGACGTGGATGATCGCGCGCGTGTCGTTGGTCCCCACGCTGTTGGTGTCCATCCCGTTCACCGTCCTGGTGGCCTTCACCCTCAACATTCTGCTGCGCGAGATCGGCGCCGCCGACCTGTCCGGCGCCGGGACGGCGTTCGGCACCATCACCCAGCTGGGGCCGGTGGTGACGGTGCTCGTCGTGGCGGGCGCCGGTGCCACCGCGATCTGCGCCGATCTCGGCGCCCGCACCATCCGCGAAGAGATCGACGCGATGCGGGTGCTCGGCATCGACCCGATCCAGCGCCTGGTCGTGCCCCGCGTGCTGGCCTCCACGGTGGTGGCGTTGCTGCTCAATGGATTGGTATGCGCCATCGGCCTTTCCGGTGGCTATGTGTTCTCCGTCTTTTTGCAGGGCGTCAACCCCGGCGCTTTCATCAACGGGTTGACGGTGCTTACCGGCCTGCGCGAGCTGGTGCTGGCCGAGGTCAAGGCGCTGCTGTTCGGCGTGATGGCCGGTATGGTGGGCTGCTACCGCGGCCTCACCGTCAAGGGTGGGCCCAAGGGCGTCGGCAACGCGGTCAACGAAACCGTGGTCTACGCCTTCATCTGTCTGTTCGTGATCAACGTGGTGATGACCGCCATCGGCGTGCGGATCTCGGCGAAGTGATGGGACGGGTGCGCACGCCATGAGTTACGACGCCACACTGCGGTTCCGCCGTATCTTCACCCGGCTGCAAGAGCCCGTTGACGACTTCGGCGAGCAGGCGTTGTTCTACGGGCAGACCATGCGCTACGTCCCCAATGCGCTTACCCGATACCGCAAGGAGACCGTCCGGCTGATCGCCGAGATGACGATGGGCGCGGGCGCGCTCGTCATGATCGGCGGCACCGTCGGTGTGGCGGCCTTTTTGACCCTGGCCTCCGGCGGAGTCATTGCCGTGCAGGGTTATTCGTCGCTGGGCAACATCGGCATCGAGGCGCTGACCGGATTCCTGTCGGCATTCCTGAATGTCCGGGTCGTCGCGCCGGTGATCGCCGGCATCGCGCTGGCCGCCACCATCGGTGCCGGCGCCACCGCCCAATTGGGCGCCATGCGGGTGTCCGAGGAGATCGACGCCGTCGAATGCATGGCGGTGCACTCGGTGTCCTACCTGGTCTCGACCCGCCTGATCGCCGGTCTCATCGCCATCATCCCGCTGTACTCGCTGTCGGTGCTGGCCGCGTTCTTCGCCGCGCGTTTCACCACGGTGTACATCAACGGGCAGTCAAAGGGCCTCTACGACCACTACTTCAACACGTTCCTCATTCCGTCGGACCTGTTGTGGTCGTTCCTGCAGGCGATCGTGATGTCGATCGCGGTGATGCTCGTCCATACCTATTACGGCTACAACGCCCACGGCGGTCCGGTCGGCGTCGGGATCGCGGTCGGTCAGGCCGTGCGGACTTCGCTGATCGTCGTGGTCGTCATCACATTGTTCATCTCGCTCGCTGTGTATGGGGCGTCCGGTAACTTCAACCTCTCCGGATAAGAGGACCGCTTAACAGGGACATGGCAGAAACAGACGCGCGACGCACAACCGTCCGGGTGGCAGCAGCAGTGCTTGCCAGCCTGATGGTGGCTTTCGCTGTGCTGACCTACCTTTCCTACACGGCGGCCTTCGCGTCGATCGACAACGTCACGGTGTCGGCGCCCCGGGCCGGGCTGGTGATGGAGAAGGGCGCCAAGGTCAAGTACCGGGGTATTCAGATCGGCAAGGTCGAAACCATCGACTACTCCGGTGACCAGGCGCGGCTGACGCTGGGTATCAACAGCGACGACATGCACTTCATCCCGTCCAACGCGACGGTGCACATCGCGGGCAACACCATCTTCGGTGCCAAGGCGGTGGAATTCATTCCGCCGCAGGCTCCCTCGCCGACGTCGCTGCGTCCGGACGCGCACGTGGCGGCCTCCTCGGTGCAGCTGGAAGTCAACACCTTGTTCCAGTCGTTGATGGACCTGCTGCACAAGATCGATCCCGTCGAACTCAACGGCACGTTGAGCGCGTTCGCCGAGGGCCTCCGTGGCCACGGCGACGACCTGGGCGGCATCCTGACCGGTCTGAATACGCTGACGCAGCAGGCGAACCCGAAGCTGCCGGCGTTACAGGAGGACTTCCGCAAGACGGCGGTGGTAGCCAACACCTACGCCGACGCCGCGCCGGACCTGACCACCGTGATCGACAACCTGCCGACAATCAACAAGACGGTGGTGGATCAGCAGAAGAATCTCAACGACACGCTGCTGGCCACGATCGGCCTGTCGAACAACGCGTATGACACTCTGGCTCCGGCCGAACAGGACTTCATCGATGCGATCAACCGGCTCCGGGCACCGCTCAAGGTGGCCGCCGAGTACTCGCCGGAATTCGGCTGCCTGTTCGCCGGAATCGACCGGGGCCTGAAGGAATTCGGACCGATCCTCGGCGTGAAGAAAGCCGGCCTGTTCACGTCGTCGAGCTTCGTGCTGGGTGCGCCGTCGTATACGTATCCGGAATCGTTGCCGATCGTGAATGCCTCCGGCGGCCCGAACTGCCGTGGCCTGCCCGACATCCCGAACAAGCAACACGGTGGGTCGTGGTACCGGGCGCCGTTCCTGGTGACGGACAACGCCAACATCCCGTACGAGCCGTTCACCGAGCTGCAGTTCGACGCGCCCTCTACGTTGCAGTTCTTGTTCCACGGCGCGTTCGCGGAACGGGACGACTTCTGATGCCGGACAGTTCGGGAATGCCGTCGCACCGCGAGATGATGATCAAGGTCAGCATCTTCGCGGTGGCCATGCTGTTGGTGTCGGCGGGCCTGGTGGTGGTCTTCGGTGACTTCCGGTTCGGTCCCGAAAGTACTTATCACGCAACGTTTACCGACGTGTCGCGGCTGAAGTCCGGCCAGAAGGTGCGCATCGCGGGGGTGCCGGTCGGCGCGGTGTCGGGCATCAAGCTCAACCCCGATAACACCATCGACGTCAAGTTCGGGGTCGACAAGCGTTACACGCTGTATTCGTCCACGCGCGCGGTGATCCGCTACGAAAACCTGGTCGGCGACCGGTTCCTGGAGATCACGTCGGGGCCCGGGGAGCTGCGCAAGCTGCCGGCCGGCGCGACGATCAACAGCCAGCACACCCAGCCCGCACTGGATCTCGACGCGCTGTTGGGTGGACTGCGACCGGTGCTCAAAGGCCTTGACGCCGACAAGGTCAACACGATCAGCAGCGCAGTCATCCAGTTGCTGCAGGGCCAGGGCGGGGCGTTGTCCGACGTGCTGGCCGACACCAGCGCGTTCTCCTCGGCGCTGGGCCAGCGCGACCAGTTGATCGGCGACGTGATCAACAACCTCAACACGGTCCTGACCACCGTGGACCAGCGCAGCGCACAGTTCTCGGCCAGCGTCGACCAGCTGCAGCAGCTGATCACCGGGCTGGCCCAGCACAAGGACGACATCGCCGGCGCCATCCCACCCCTGGCCTCGACCACCACGGATCTGACTGAGCTGCTGAAGAATTCGCGTCGCCCGCTGCAGGGCATCCTGGAGAACACCCGCCCGCTGGCCACCGAGATAGACAACCGCAAGGCCGAGGTGAACAACGACGTCGAGCAGCTGGGCGAGGACTACCTGCGGCTGTCCGCTCTCGGCGCCTACGGGTCGTTCTTCAACATCTACTTCTGCTCCGTCACGATCAAGATCAACGGCCCGGCCGGCAGCGACATCCTGCTGCCGCTCGGTGGCCAGGTGGATCCCAGCAAGGGGAGGTGCGCTTTTGCCAAGTAACGCAAGGCGTGAGCGCGATCCACTGCGCACCGGCATTTTCGGCGTGGTGCTGGTGGTGTGTGTCGTGCTCATCGCGTTCGGCTACTCCGGATTACCGTTCTGGCCTCAAGGAAAGATCTACGACGCCTACTTCACCGACGCGGGCGGCATCAATCCCGGTAACGCCGTTTACGTTTCGGGCTTCAAGGTCGGTAAGGTGACCTCGGTCGGCCTGGCCGGCGACAGCGCCAAGATCAGCTTCAGCGTCGACCGCCACGTCGCGGTCGGCGACCAGTCGCTGGCCGCGATTCGCACCGACACCATCCTCGGTGAGCGCTCCATCTCGGTGACCCCGGCCGGCGGCGGCAAGGCGACCACCATCCCGCTCAGCCGGACGACGACGCCGTACACGCTCGCCGGTGCGCTCGAGGACCTGGGACAGAACGCCAACAACCTGGACAAGCCGCAGTTCGAGAAGGCGCTGAACGTGCTGACCGACACGCTGCATGACGCCAACCCGCAGCTGCGCGGCGCGCTGGACGGCGTGACGTCGCTGTCGCGCACCCTGGACCGCCGGGACGAGGCGCTGCAAAGCCTGCTGGCGCACGCGAAGTCGGTCACCGGCGTGCTGTCCCAGCGCGCCGAGCAGGTCAACAAACTGGTCGATGACGGCAACGAATTGTTCGCCGCCCTCGACGAACGGCGCGGCGCCCTGGCCCAGCTGATCTCGGGGATCCAGGATCTCTCCACACAGATCTCCGGCTTCGTCGCCGACAACCGCAAGGAATTCGGTCCCGCGCTGGGCAAGCTCAACGACGTGCTGTCCAACCTCAACGAGCGCCGCGACTACATCACCGAGGCCCTCAAGCGGCTGCCCACCTACGCCACCGAGCTGGGTGAGGTCGTCGGTTCGGGTCCCGGATTCAACGTCAACGTCTACGGCGTGATCCCGGCGCCGTTGGTTGCCACGATGTTCGACTTCTTCTACCAGCCCGGCAAGATGCCTGCCAGCCTCGCCGACTACCTGCGCGGCCTGATTCAGGAACGCTGGACGATCAGGCCGAAGGCGCCATGACGCAGCGGATCCTCGGCAGCAGGGCGCTGCGCTACGCCACCATCATCGCGCTCGTCGCGGTGTTGGTGGGTGGCGTGTATGTGCTGTCGTCGCAAGCGAATAACCGCAAGATCGTCGGCTACTTCACCTCCGCCGTCGGCCTGTACCCCGGTGACCAGGTGCGCATCCTCGGTGTCCCGGTCGGCACCATCGACACGATCGAGCCGCGGCCGTCCGACGTCAAGATCACCATGTCGGTCTCCAAGGACGTGAAGGTTCCAAAGGACGCCAAGGCGATCATCATGTCCCCAAACCTGGTGGCGGCCCGGTTCATTCAGCTGACGCCCGCGTACACCAGCGGCCCGGAGATGGCCGACGGCGCCAGCATCGGACTGGGCCGCACCGCGGTCCCGGTGGAATGGGACGAGGTCAAGGAGTCGCTGACCCAGCTGGCCGTCCAGCTCGGCCCGACCGCCGGATCCATGCAGGGTCCATTGGGCGCGGCGATCAACCAGGCCGCGGATACCTTCGACGGCAAGGGCCAGTCGTTCCACAACGCATTGCGTGAGCTCTCGCAAGCCGCTGGGCGCCTTGGGGATTCGCGCAGCGACATCTTCGGCACGGTGAAAAACCTGCAGGTACTGGTCAACGCCCTCTCGTCCAGCAACGAGCAGATCGTCCAGTTCGCCGGCAACGTCGCCTCGGTTTCGCAGGTGCTCGCCGACAGCTCGCGCCACCTCGACACCACCCTGGGCACCCTCAACAAGGCGCTGTCGGACATCCGGGGTTTCCTGCACGAGAACAACTCGACGATCGTCGATACGGTCAACAACCTCAACGACTTTGCGAAGACGCTCAGCGATCAGAGCGACAACATCGAGCAGGTGTTGCACGTGGCAGGCCCGGGTATCGCCAACTTCTACAACATTTATGACCCCGCGCAGGGCACGCTCAACGGTCTGCTGTCGATACCGGAATTCGCCAACCCCGTGCAGTTCATCTGCGGTGGCTCCTTCGAAACCGCCGCCGGGCCCAGGGCACCCGACTACTTCAAGCGCGCCGAACTCTGCCGCGAGCGGCTGGGCCCGGTGCTGCGCCGGCTCACCGTGAACTACCCGCCGCTGATGTTCCACCCGCTCAACACGATCACGGCGTACAAGGGCCAGATCATCTACGACACTCCGGAAACCCAGGCCAAGTCGGCGACCCCGGTGCCACAGTTGACCTGGATCCCAGCCAAGGGCACCCAGACGCCGCCGGCCGCGCAGAACCCGGCAGACCTGCAGGCCCTGCTGGTCCCCACGGCTCCGCAGGCCGCTCCCGGGCCGGGCCAACCGGCACCGGCGGGTGCCGCTCCCGCGCCCGGCCCTGGCCCCACCCCTGGAAACGCGTTCGGTCCGCTGCCGGGTCCGGCTCCGGGCCAGGCGCCCAGCGGGCCGGCCGCCGACTTGGGCGGTGGCGGATGAACCGAATGTGGTTGCGTGCAGGCGGATTGGCGACGGGCAGCGTGTTGCTGGCCGGCTGCCAGTTCAGCGGGCTGAACTCCCTGGCGATGCCGGGCACCGCCGGCCACGGCAGCGGCGCCTATTCGATCACCGTCGAGCTGCCCGACGTCGCGACCCTGCCGCAGAACTCTCCGGTCATGGTGGACGACGTCACCGTCGGCAGCGTCGCCGGCATCTCGGCCGAACAGCGGGCCGACGGATCGTTCTATGCCGCAGTCAAATTGGCGCTCGACAAAAACGTGGTGCTGCCCGCCAACTCGACCGCGACGGTCGCCCAGACGTCGCTGCTCGGTTCGATGCACATCGACCTGGCGCGTCCGAAGGACAAACCGGCCGTCGGCAAGTTGAAGGACGGGTCGAAGATCGCGGAGGCCAACACCGGCCGTTATCCGACCACCGAGGAGGTGCTCTCGGCGCTGGGCGTCGTGGTGAACAAGGGCAATGTCGGTGCGCTGGAAGAGATCACCGACGAGACCTACCGGGCCGTCGCGGGGCGCCAGGACCAGTTCGTCGATCTTGTCCCCAGGCTGGCGGAATTGACCTCGGGGCTGAACCGTCAGGTCAACGACATCATCGATGCGGTCGACGGATTGAACCGGTTCTCGGCGAACCTGGCGCACGACAAGGACAACCTTGGCCGAGCGCTGGACACGTTGCCCGAGGCGATTCGCGTGCTCAACAAAAACCGCGATCACATCGTCGAGGCCTTCGGTGCACTGCACAAGCTGGCGAACGTCACCTCGAACATCCTGGCAAAGACCAAGGTGGACTTCGCCGCCGACATGAAGGACCTGTATTCGGTCGTGAAGGCGCTGAACGACAACCGGAAAAACCTGGTCACTTCGTTGCAGATCTTGCTGACTTTCCCGTTCCCCAACTACGGCATCAAGCAGGCCGTGCGTGGCGACTACCTCAACGTGTTCACCACCTTCGACCTCACAGTGCGTCGGCTCGGTGAAACGTTCTTCACCACGGCGTATTTCGACCCGAACATGGCCCACATGAACGAAATCCTCAATCCGCCCGACTTCTTGACCGGCGAACTGGCCAACCTGTCCGGACAGGCGGCCGATCCGTTCAAGATTCCGCCCGGCACGGCTTCGGGGCATTAGGGGGCGGGCGCAGATGCACGACAGACTGACCAAGATCCAGCTGGCGATCTTCGCGGTGATCACCGTCATCACGCTGACCGTGATGGCGATCTTCTACCTGCGGCTGCCCGCGACGTTCGGTATCGGAACCTACGGCGTGAGCGCCGATTTCGTTGCCGGTGGCGGCCTGTATAAAAATGCCAACGTCACCTACCGCGGCGTGGCGGTCGGCCGGGTCGAGTCGGTGGGCCTGAGCCCCAACGGCGTCATCGCCGACATGCGGCTGAACAGCGGCACCGCCATCCCGTCCAACGTCACCGCGACCGTCAAGAGTGTGTCGGCGGTCGGCGAGCAATACATCGACCTGGTGCCCCCCAGCTCACCGGCAACGAGCAAGCTGGTCAACGGTTCTCGTATCGCGCGCCAGAACACCCGGATCGGCCAAGACGTCGCCGACCTGTTGAAGCGCTCGGAAACGTTGGTCAACAGCCTGGGCGACACCCGGCTGCGCGAGCTGCTGCACGAGACGTTCATCGCGGCCAACGGTTCCGGTCCCGAGATGGCCAGGCTGTACGAGTCAGCCCGGCTGCTGGTGGACGAGGCCAACGCCAACTATCCGCAGGTCTCGCAATTGATCGATCAGGCCGGCCCGTTCCTGCAGGCCCAGATCCGCGCCGGCGGCGACATCAAGTCGCTGTCCGACGGGCTGGCGCGGTTCACCTCCGAGGTGCGCCAGGCGGACCCGCAGCTTCGTGACACGCTGGCGACGGCGCCGGGCGCCACCGACGAGGCCAGCACCGCGTTCTCCGGCATCCGCCCCTCGTTCCCGGCGCTGGCGGCCAGCCTGGCCAACCTTGGCCGGGTGGGCGTGATCTATCACAAGTCGATCGAGCAGCTGCTGGTCGTCCTGCCGGCGCTGTTCGCCGCCATTATCACGATGGCCGGCGGCCCGCCTATCGACGAAGGCGGCAAGCTGGACTTCAAGCTCGACCTCAACGACCCGCCGCCCTGCGCCGTCGGCTTCCTGCCGCCGCCGTTGATGCGCACCCCGGCCGACGAGACGGTGCGCGAGCTGCCGAAGGACATGTACTGCAAGACCGCGCAAAACGATCCGAGCACCGTGCGCGGCGCGCGCAACTACCCATGCCAGGAGTTCCCCGGCAAGCGCGCCCCGACGATCCAGCTGTGCCGCGACCCGAAGGGCTACGTGCCGGTCGGCCGAAACCCGTGGCGCGGACCGCCGGTGCCGTACGACACCCCGATGACCAACGGGTTGAACGTGTTGCCGCCCAACAAGTTTCCATACATCCCGCCGGGCGCCGAACCGGATCCGGGCACACCCATCGTCGGGCCGCCGCCTCCGGGCGTGGAGCCGGGGCCGGGGCCGTTGCCGAACAAGCAGCCGGCCTTCGACCCGCCGCCGCCCAATGACAACGGGCCGCCACCGCCGTTCACGTCGTGGCAGCCGCCCGGGGTGCCGCCGGTGCCGCCGCAGCTCCCGTACCCGAAGTGGCTGCCCCCGCCGGCACCGCCGTTGGGCATTAACCCGCCGCCGGCGGGCCCGGGCCCGGAGAAGCCGTGGGGTCCGCCGCCCGGCGGCCAGCCGCAGGCCAGCGGGCCGCCGGCCTATGCGACCTACGACCAGAAGACCGGCGCGTTTGTCGATCCGGCCGGTGGCACTGGTATCTTCGCGGCCGGCGCCACCGGTACCTCCGGCGCCGAGAACTGGGTGGACCTCATGCTTGATCCAAGGCCGATGTAATGGACCCTGCCGTGGCAGACGAACCAAAGACCACGCCGCGGGTTCGTCGACGCGCTTCGCGCGCGGCGGGCCCGGCCAGGGGCGAGCCGGCGCCGGACGTCACGGTCCGCGCCGAGGTCGCGGCCGCGCCCAAGCCGTCGGCGAAACCCGTCAAGGCCCTCAAATCCATCAAGCCGCCACCACGACGGCAGCCGCACCGCGCTTTGGTCGCGTGGATTTCGTTCGCCGCTGCGCTGTTGGCGGTCGGCGCGCTGGCCGGTGGTGTGGCGGTGCTGCTTGTCCAGCAGCGTCACGCCACCGCGGCGCAGGCGCGCGATCAGCGTTTCGTCGACACCGCGACGCAGACGGTCGTCAACATGTTCAGCTACAAGCAGGACAACATCGACGAGAGCGTGAACCGCTTCATCAACGGCACCAGTGGCCCGCTGCGCGGGATGCTCGGCGCGAACAACAATGCCGAAAATCTCAAGGCACTGTTCCGCTCCACCAATGCCACATCCGAGGCCGTTGTCAACGGCGCCGCGTTGGAAGGCGTTGACGCCGTTACCGATAACGCCTCGGTGCTGGTTTCGGTGCGCGTCACCGTCGCCGACATCGACGGCGTCAACAAGCCGTCCATGCCGTATCGCCTGCGCGTCATCGTGCACGAAGACGAGGCCGGGAAGATGAGTGGCTACGACCTGAAATATCCCGACGGGGGCAATTGATGCGATGGCGGCGTTGGCTGCTTCTCGTCGCGGGTTGCCTCGTGGCGGTGGCGTTCGTCGGGCTGTCCGCGGTGGCGGGCTGGATGTACTGGGACCGGGTGCAGACGCGCGGCGAGCAGGAGGCGCGTGCGGTGCTGCCCGGGAAGGCGGCCAAGGAAATCCCCGAGGTCTTCGCGTACGACTACCAAACCGTCGAGCGCAGCCTGTCGGCGGCGTATCCGTTGCTGACCCCCGACTACCGCGCCGAGTTTCAGAAGAGCGCGAACAACCAGATCATCCCCGAGGCCAAGAAGCGCGAAGTTGTCGTGCAGGCCAATGTCGTTGGCGTGGGGGTGATGTCGGCCAAGCGGGAATCGGCGTCGGTGATGGTCTTCATGAACCGGACCGTGACCGACAAGTCACGCCAGCCGCTGTATGACGGCAGCCGGTTGCGGGTCGACTTCAAGAAGGTCGGCAAGCAGTGGCTGATCGCCTACATCACGCCGATCTAAGCTCCCCGGCCGACGTTCAGTAGCACATCGCAATGCCGTTGCAGTACAACGGGTAACGCTGCACCGGGCTGGGCGGCGGCCCGATCATCGACAGCGAGAACGGTTGCTTCTTCATCTCCGGCTGCATGCCGCACACGGGTCCGTGCAGCGTGGTGTGGGTACCGCTCATCGTCTCGTCGCTGAACGCGAAGGTTTCGGTGGACGGTGCGGTGCCGCCGCCCGGACAGGACACGCCATTGTCCTTGGTGACTTGGAAAGTCCAGAGCATGCTGGACATCCGGGCACGGCCGCTGAAGTTCTGCAACTTGTCCGCGGCGCTGATCCGCTCATCGGTAAAGCTGACGACGTTGAGCGCACACCCCATCGCGAACACGATCGGGTCGGAGTAGTCATTCATGTTCCGGGTTCCGGACGGCTGATCGCATATCGCCGTGATGGTCCAGGTCACCCCGGACACGCCCGCCTCGTTGAACGAATAGTTACCGTCGGCCGGTGGCCCGAGCGCCTTGGCCGGTTGACCGGACTGCAGCGCGATTCCCACCGCGACGGCCGTGCAGATGCCGGCACCCGCGGCCATCCCGTGACGGAGCTTCATCTGATACTCCTCCCTCGCCTGCGACGCTGAACCTGAGTATCACAGCGTTCGGGCGGCAACACCATGGGGTCCTGCCCACGCGAGTTAATCGGCATCACCGGATCGGGCTTCGGCGAGCGCATCGAGGAACGACCTCGCCCAGCGGTCGACGTCGTGCGCCAGGACCTGGCGGCGCAGCGACCGCATCCGGCGCCGTCCGTCGTCGGTGGATTGGTTCAGGGCGGCCTCGATGGTGTCCTTGACGCCTTCGAGGTCGTGCGGGTTGACCAGGTACGCCTGCCGGAGTTCGGCGGCGGCGCCGGTGAATTCGGACAGGACCAGCGCGCCGCCGAGGTCGCTGCGGCAGGCGACATACTCCTTGGCGACCAGGTTCATCCCGTCGCGCAGCGGCGTGACCAGCATGACGTCGGCGGCGACGAAGAACGCGATCAGTTCGTCGCGGGGGACCGGGCGGTGCAGGTAGTGCACCACCGGATGCCCGACTTCGCCGTACTCGCCGTTGATGTGGCCGACCTGGCGTTCAATGTCGTTGCGCAGCTGCTGATAACTGTCCACCCGTTCGCGGCTGGGTGTGGCCAGCTGGACCAGCACCGTGTCGTCGCGCTTGACCCGGCCCTCCGCGAGCAGCTCCGAAAAGGCTTTCAGCCGAACGTCGATGCCCTTGGTGTAGTCCAGCCGGTCGACGCCGAGCAGCACCCTGCGGGGGTTGCCCAGTTCGGCCCGGATCTCGCGGGCACGGCGCTTGATGTCGCGGTGCCGGGCCGCCTGGTCCAGCGAGCTGGAGTCGATGGAGATGGGAAAGGCGCCGACCCGGACCACCCGGGACTCGAGCTCGACCTCGCCGTACCGCGACCGCACTCCCACCGCCCCGCGCGAGGTGTTGGCGCCGATCAGCCGCCGGGCAAGGAACAGGAAGTTCTGTGCGCCGCCGGCGAGATGGAAGCCGACCAGGTCGGCCCCGAGCAGGCCCTCGACGATCTCGGTTCGCCACGGCATCTGCATGAACAGCTCGACGGGCGGGAAAGGAATGTGCAGGAAGAAGCCGATGGTCAGGTCGGGCCGCAATTCGCGCAGCATCTTCGGGACCAGCTGCAGCTGGTAGTCCTGCACCCAGACCGTCGCGCCTTGTGCCGCGGCGCGGGAGGTGGCCTCGGCGAAGCGGCGATTGACGGCGACGTAGCGCTCCCACCATTCGCGATGGTAGATCGGCTTGACGATGACGTCGTGATACAGGGGCCACAGCGTGGCGTTCGAGAAACCCTCGTAGTACTCGGCGACATCGTCGGCGCTCAGCTTGACCGGCCGAAGCTCCAGGTCCTCCTGAACGATGGGCTCGTCATCATGGTCGCTGTCCTCGGCGACGATCCCGGGCCAGCCGACCCACGCCCCGCGCTGGCGGCGCAGCAGCGGCTCGAGCGCCGTGACCAGCCCGCCCGGGCTGCGCTTCCAGGCGGTGGTGCCGTCGGGGAGGCGCTCCTGATCCACCGGCAACCGGTTGGCGACCACGACGAAGTCGGAATTGCCGAATCCGGCCGTTTTCGAGCCTCGCCCGCCCCCGGGAGACATTTACGCGTCGAGTTTCGCCGGCCCGATACCCAGCATGGACAGAAACACCCGGCACTCGTCCGCGTCGTTGGCGTACGCCGCGACGACCCGCCTGGCCTGGCTCGCAGTGTCGTCGGCCACCGGCTCGACGTCGCCGATTTCGCCAGGGTCAGATTTTGTAGGCATGACTTAACTGTAGGCGACGCCGCCGACCGGTCGCAGGCCGTCTCACCAGCTAACGGGCTCTGGCCGCATTTATGGCTGGTTTGCAGGGCCTCGCCGCGCAGCTCGCGAAGACACGATCGAGCGCCGCCGCGGTGATGCAGGATAAGCGGGTGATCGATCAGGACGCCGGAAACGATGTGGTGTTCGAGTTCGTCGACGTTGTCGTGGAACGGCAGGGAGTGCGCGCGCTGGACGGGCTGACCGCCGCCATTCCGGGGCACGGTGTGACGGCGGTGTTCGGCCCGTCGGGCTCGGGCAAATCGACCCTGCTTCGGCTGTGCAACCGGCTGGAGCTGCCGACGAGCGGACGGGTGTCCTTCTACGGGTCGGACATCACCGGGCTCGACCCGCTGAGGCTGCGACGCCGGGTGGGCATGTGCTTTCAGCGGCCGACGCCATTTCCCGGCACGGTCGCCGACAACCTGCGGGCCGCCGATCCCGACGCGTCCGACGCGCGGATACGCGAAACGCTGGCCCGCGTGGCGCTGACCGGGTCGTGGTTGGACCGCGACGTGGCCGCCCTCTCGGGTGGCGAGGCACAACGCGTGTGCCTGGCCCGCACCCTGATGGCGCAACCGCAGGTGCTGCTGCTGGACGAACCGACCTCCGCCGTCGACACCGGGGCGGCCGAAGTCATCGAGCGCGCGGTGCGCGACCTGGCCGCCGACGGAACCCCCGCCCTATGGGTCACCCACAACTCGGCGCAGGTGGAAAGGGCGGCCGACCGGGTCCTGCGCCTGGAGTCCGGCCGCAGCCTGGGCCTGGGGCCGGTCGCCTCGAAGCCCGGCGACGGTTCGGTGGCGTGATGAACGGTCAAGTCGGCTGGGTGGGCCTGGCGACGTCGCTGATCTTGGTGGCGTTCGCGGCCGGGATCTCGCTGTGGCGGCGGCTGGGTCTGGAGCGCCAGCTGCTGTGGGCCGCGGCCCGCGCGCTGGCGCAGCTGCTGTTGGTGGGCGGCGCGCTGACGCTGCTGTTCGAGCCGGGCCGGTCGCTGTGGTGGTCATGGGCGTGGGTCGCGGCAATGGTGGCCTACGCGGGGGATGTCGCCCGGCGCAGGGCACCGGAGGTGCCGCGGTTTGCGCCGTTGGCCGTGGCCGCGTTCACCGGTGCGGCGGCGGTGACGCTGGGGGTGATCTTCGGCCTGCGGGTGTTCCCGCTGCAGGGGCGCACGCTGGTGCCGGTCGCCGGGATGATGATCGGCAACTCGATGACCGCCATGGTGCTGGTGGCTCGGCGGTTGGTCGACGAGCTGCGCGACAAGCGCGACGAGGTCGAGGCCCGCCTCGCCCTGGGGCAACCGTCGAGGCAGGCCGCGGCGCCGTACCTGCGAATCGCCTTGCGCTCGGCCATATCACCGCAGATCGAAACGACCAAGGCCACCGGCCTGGTGTTCCTGCCGGGCGCCATGACCGGCCTCATCCTCGCCGGGGTGCCGCCGCTGCAGGCCGTGCTGGTGCAGGCCGTGGTGATGTTCTTGATCCTGGGTTCGGTCGCGGCCACCACCGTGGTCGTCGCGATGGGCATCGCCCGGCTGGTGTTCACCCGCGACCATCGGCTGCTGCCGCTGGGCCGGCGGCCCGCGACCGCCGGGTGAGAATGCAGGCCCGGCGGCCGATCACCCCAGCGCGTGTGCGGTTACACACTGGCCGTAATCTGTAAACAAGGCCAATTCAACGACGAACGAGGTGGGCGGAATGACAGTCTCCGAGCAAGCCGACACCGGGGCGGCCGATGCCAACTCCCCGGAGCTGGTGGCCTACGAGACGCTCGACGAGGGCCGCATCGCCCGGATCTGGCTGAACCGGCCCGACGCCCACAACGCGCAGAGTCGGCTCCTGCTGGTCCAGCTCGACGAGGCGTTCGGCCGGGCCGAGGCCGACGACACGGTTCGAGTGGTGATCCTGGCGGCGCGCGGCAGGAACTTCTCCGCCGGCCATGATTTAGGTTCCGAGCAGGCCCTGGCCGAGCGCGCGCCGGGGCCGGGGCAGCACCCGAGCTTCCGTTCGCGCGGGGCGACGCTCGAGCCGATCATGGAGAAGCTGTACCACCAGGAGTGGCACTATTTCTTCGAAAACACTTGCCGCTGGCGCGATCTGCGCAAAATCACCATCGCCCAGGTGCAGGGCAACGCGATCTCGGCCGGCTTGATGTTGATCTGGGCGTGCGACCTGATCGTCGCGGCCGACAACGCCAAGTTCAGCGACGTCGTCGCCGTCCGGCTGGGCATGCCCGGTGTCGAATACTACGCTCACCCTTGGGAATTCGGACCACGCAAGGCCAAAGAGCTGCTGTTGACCGGTGATTCGATCGACGCGGACGAGGCCCACCGGCTCGGCATGGTGTCCAAGGTTTTCGCTGTCGACGAATTAGAGGAAAAGACACTCGAATTCGCGCGACGCATCGCCGAGCGGCCGACGATGGCGTCGCTGCTCATCAAGGATTCGGTCAACGCCGCCTCCGACGCGATGGGGTACACCGAGGCGCTGCGGCACGCGTTCCACGTGCACCTGCTGGGGCATGCCCACTGGGCGGCGTTCAACGAAAACCGGTGGCCGGTTGGCCAGCCCCCGCACGTCGAGGATTGGCGCGACGCGAAGCCGACCAAGCTGGCGCGCCGCGACACGCCGTAGCGCCGCGCGGCAGAGGCCTAACGAGACCGGGGGTAGCGATATTCACCCCGAGGGGACATGCTTCTATAGCTAGAACTTGTTCCAGTTTGAAAGGGCCTCGCGTGCAGCTTTCGTTCGAAGACCGGACCTATCTGATCACCGGCGGCGGCAGCGGGATCGGCAAAGGCGTGGCCACCGGGCTGGTCGCGGCCGGCGCCTCCGTCATGATCGTCGGCCGTAACGCCGATCGGCTCGCGGCGGCCGTCAAGGAGATCGAAGCCCTGCCCGGCGACGGCTCCATTCGGTACGAGCCCGCCGACATCACCAACGAAGAGGAGGCGGCGCGCGCCGTCGACGCCGTGACGGCCTGGCATGGCCGGCTGCACGGCGTGGTGCACTGCGCGGGCGGATCGGAGACCATCGGGCCGATCACCCAGATCGACTCGGAGTTGTGGCGACGGACCATCGACCTCAACGTCAACGGAACCATGTACGTGCTCAAGCACTCCGCGCGCGAGCTGGTGCGCGGTGGCGGCGGATCGTTCGTCGGCATTTCGTCGATCGCGGCCAGCAACACCCACCGCTGGTTCGGCGCCTACGGCGTCGGCAAATCGGCGCTGGACCACCTGATGCAGTTGGCCGCCGACGAACTCGGGGCATCATGGGTGCGGGTCAACAGCATTCGCCCCGGCCTGATCCGCACCGAGCTGGTGGCCCCCATCCTCGATTCGCCCGAGCTGAGCGCCGACTACCGCGCCATCACGCCGCTGCCCCGACCGGGCGAGGTCGAAGACATCGCGAATGTCGCGATGTTTCTGCTCAGCGACGCGTCCAGCTACGTGACCGGCCAGATCATCAACGTCGACGGCGGGGTGCTGCTGCGCCGCGGCCCGGATTTCTCGGCGATGCTGGAACCGGCCTTCGGCGCCGACGCGCTCCGCGGAGTGGTCTAGCCGGGAGAAATAGATGAAAAGGCTTGAGGGCAAACGGATCCTGGTCACCGGCGCGGCCTCGGGGATCGGTCAGGCCACCGCGCTACGGTTACTGAGCGAGGGCGCCGACGTGGTGGCCGCCGACGTCTCGACCGAGGGCCTGGGCAACACGCAGGGCCAGGCCGGCGAGGCCGGCACCGCCGACCGGCTGACCACGATGCCGATGGACGTCGGCGACGAGGACTCGGTGATCGACGGCGTGGGCTCGGCCGTCGAGAAGCTGGGCGGGCTGGATTCACTGGTGAACGCGGCGGGCATCCTGCGCGCCTGGCACACCCACGAGACCAGCCTCGAGCAGTGGAACCGGATCATCGCGGTCAACCTGACGGGCACCTTCCTGGTGGTGCGCGAAGCGCTCCCGTCCCTGCTGGCGAATCCCCGCAGCGCGATCGTGAACTTCAGTTCCACCTCGGCGTCGTTCGCGCACCCGTACATGGCCGCCTACGCCGCGAGCAAGGGCGGCATCCAGGCCTTCACTCATTCGCTGGCGCTGGAATACGCCAAGGACGGCCTGCGCGCGGCGTGCGTCGCCCCGGGCAGCATCAAGTCCGGCATCACCGATGCCACCGGCGGCTACATCCCCAAGGACGCCGACTGGTCGCTGTTTCCCCGGCTGATGCCGATCCTGCCGACCACGACCGAATCCAGCGGCGCGGGAATGGCCGGACCCGAAGCGGTCGCCGGTGTGATCGCCATGCTGGTCTCAGACGACGGCGCCTGGATCACGGGCACCGAAATACGGATGGACGGCGGCACGCACGCCTAGAGCGTGGCTCAGTCGGTGGCGGCGTGGCCGCGCTGCGACGGCCGCTAGTTGACGCAGGGCACGCCGCCGCCGTCGATCGGCTTTCCCTGATCGGGCGTCGGATACGTCGTGGTCGTGCCGTTGTAGTAGTAGCTCTTGGCCTTGGTCGACGTCGTGCTGGAGCTGGTGCTCGTCGAGTCGTCCATCTGGGTCTCGTCGGGCGTAGGCATCGAGAAATTGGTGTCCACGGTGAGCCGGATGTGTCCGGCCGCGATGCTGGCGCTGGGCTGCTTGGGCGCGTCCACGCCGAGCAGGCTGGCCAGGTTCTGCGCGTCGGTCTGCGCGCCGGCGCCGTACTCCACCGTGGTGGTGGTCGGGTCGCCGGATTCGCGGTCGCGGACCTGGCCGGGGGTGTAGCCCTTCTTTTTCAGCGCGCGTGACACCTCGCGGGCCAGACCGCTCATGCTGCCGGAGTTGACCACGTCGACCACCGTGGACGGGTCGGGTTGCACGGCGGTGGTGGCCGGCGCTGTCGTCGTCGAGGTGTCGGAGCCGATCGCCGCCGCCACCTCGGCCTTGATCGCCGCCGGGTCGACGATGTTGACGTCCTGGCCGTCGATGGTGTCGTAGCGCACCACCGGCAGCGTCCGGAACTCGACGTTGCCGCCGGCCAGCCCACCGAGCCGTTGGATCATGTCGTCGTTCCAGCCCGACGAGAGCACCACATCCTTGCGTGCCACCGCCATCAGGTTCTTCAGCTTGTCGATGTTGGTGAAGGTGCCCGCGGCCTGCAACTCCTGCATGACCGACGAGATGAACGCCTGTTGCCGGTGGGTGCGGTCCAGGTCGCCGTTGTCCAGGCCGTGCCGCTGCCGGACGAACGACAGCGCCTCGGACGCGTCCAGCCGCTGCCGCCCGGCCGGGAAGTCGGCGCCCGAATACTCGTCGTACACGGGGTGATTCAGGCAGACGTCGACGCCGCCGAGGGTCTGCGCCAGGTCGAAGAAGCCCGCCAGATTGACCTCGGCGAAGTAGTCGATGGGGACGCCGGTCAGGTTTCGCACCGCGCGCAGCGTCGCCGCCCGCCCCGCCTCGCGGCCCTTGGTTTCGAGTTCCTTCTGGGTGCTGTTGCCCTGGTTGGCCAGCTTTTGTGCGACATACTGCTTGGTCAGCCCGTACGCCTCTTTGATCTTGATGTGGTTGTATCCCGGGACGCCGGTGAAGGGCACCCAGTCGTCGCGGGGGATCGAGAAGGCCACCACTCTGTTGTCGGCGCTGACGTGCACCAGGATCATCGTGTTGGTGTTGTAGCCGCCGTCGTCGGAGTCGCCGGCGTGCAGATGCTTCAGGATCGAGTTGGGCAGGTCGTTGCCGTCCTGGTCCTTACGCGAGTCCAGCCCGATCAGCAGGATGTTCATGTTGTCGCCGCTGGACCGCGGATCGTCGGGCTGCAGGGCGTTCGAGACCGTGATGCCGCCCAACGCGCCGTGTGCCACGTAGTAGCCCGCCCCGGTGAGCCCCACGGCCGCCACGGAGACGAGCGCGCCCAGGGTGCGCGTCAGCCCCTTGCGTATACGGGAGGGTTGACGGACGGCTCGATGACGGCGATGGGCGCCGCCCGAGCGGGCCATCACAAACCTCTGCCCACGCCCAGCACATCACCAGGCACCGCAACGGTGCCGCGCGGCGATGTCGCTTCAAGCATGGTCACAAGTATGCGTTAGCTTGCTATGAAGCCCCCAATCGAGAGCACCCGTCACACGGGCGTCGCAGGGGCGCTCGTCGGGCCGACCAGCCCCGATTCGTGCCCGTCGTACCCGATCTACCAGCATGTTCTGCCCGGTCGCGGTCGCGGTGGTCTCCGCAAGGTCTCGGACCGGCCACGTCGGCGCCCGGATCGATCCGAACTTGTTATCCAGCGGATACGGCCAGCCGCACCGTTGCCCCGCCGGCCGGGCCAGCAAACCACCACCGTCGGCTACCGGGCTTTGACCAGGTCCTCACCGCAGCTGTAGAACAGCGCGATGTTGGTGCCGGTGGCGATTTCGGCGAGGTAGACACCGACGGGTTCGACCTCGTAGTAGAAGTGGATGTTGCCGTCGTTGTCCAGCGCCGACGCGCACGTAAATCCCGGCGCACCGCATCGTTGCTTGATGGGTGCGGCGAGGACGGCAAGCAGCACGACGGTGGCAACGCCGACGAGCAGCGGAACCCTGTTCACCGCCGACCTCGGCTGCGCCGGATTAACCACGGAAGGAGTGTAAGCGGCGGATCCGGCCGCTTCAGCGCGCGGCGCAGTAGGTTCTGCACCTGTGGCAATTGCGAACCAGCACGACGCATCCCCGGTGCGCACCCGGGTCGAGGTGCTCGGCAACATCGGGCCGAACTGGTTCGCCTCGGTGATGGGCACGGGGATCGATTGGCTGCGCCATCCGGCCGTGGCGCGCAGCCACGCGCGTAATCCGCAGATGGCGAACTTCTGCGGCGCGACCCCCCACCGCTAGGGACGCCGGCGCGGAGGTTCTGGTGCCGCCGCGAGCGTTTGGCTGCCCCGGTACGACGGGTACGCGGGTATGAGCCGAGCAGAGGACTGAGCATGATCGACACACGCCTCAGGCCGTTTTCGGCGGAGCGGCCGCAGAATTCGGAGCCCACGCAGCCGGGCACTCCCGGCGAGGCGCCGGAGCGGCTCACGCCGACGGAACCGCCCGAACGGCTGACGCCGGCAGAACCGCCCGAGCGCTTGACGCCCTCGGAACCACCCGAGCGTCAGGCGCCGGAATGACAATCACGATTGGAGAGCAGACATGCGCGCCGAAGAGGGCGACGAATCCGTCAAGGACTACGCGAACGAGGGGCGGGAGACCCTTGGCCGCATCAAGGCTTCGCAGCACGCGGGCGGTCGCCTCGGTGACATCGCCCGGCGCTTCGCGCGCCTGTGGCGTGGCGCGAGCGCGGGCGAAGGCGACCGGCCCACCGCGTAGAGTCGTTCAGCCACACACTAATTCGGGGTCACGGGCGCCGGATGGCGGTCAGCCCACGGGCGCGCCTCCTCGAGCTGCGCGGCCAACTGCAGCAGATCGCCGTCCGCGCCCAGCTTCCCGACGAATTGCACACCTAGCGGTAGCCCGGCGTCGGTCCAGTGCAGTGGCACGCTGATCGCCGGCCGGCCGGTCAGGTTGGCCAGCTGCGTGTAGGGCACCCAGCCCAGACTCTCCTGGATCAGGTCGTCGAGGATCCCGCTGAGCCCCATCAGCTTTCCGGCCCGCACCCTGCTGACCAGCCGGGCCACCCGCTGCAACACCGCCGACGTTGTCGTGGCACCCACCGCGAGGGGCGGGGTGGCCAGCGTCGGGGTGACAAAGAAGTCGTAGCTGTCGTGGAACGCGGCCAGGGATTGGATGTAGTCGTTCCGGTTTTCCAGCGCGGACATGACGGGTAGCACGCCGCCGGATCGGCCGAGTTCGGCGATGGCCAGGGTATCGGCCTCAAAGTCGTTGTCGCGCGCGCCGGTTCGCCGTTTGATGTCGGCGACTTGCTGGTATAGCTGGGCGAACCAGATGGTCAGGAAGTCACGGCCCAGCGCGGCGTCGTCGTAGGGCGGCGCGACCTCATCGACCTGATGGCCCAACTCGCGCAAGAGCGCGGCGGCCTTTTCGACCGCGGCGACGGCCTCGCGGTCCGGCCGCGCATTGATTGCCGAGCGCGCCGAGTAGCCGATTTTCAGGGTGCCCGGACGGTGCCTGATCTGTTCGCCAAAGGGCTTGTCGGGCAGCGCAGCCCGATAGGCGGCGCCCGGGTGGGGCCCGACGATCGCGTCGAGCAGCGCCGCACTGTCGCGCACGGTGCGCGACACCACGCCCTGGGTCGCCATGCCCAGCATCAGTTCACCGGTCTGTGGGCCGTACGGCGCCAGGCCCCGGCTGGGTTTGAGGCCGACCAGCCCGTTGCACGCGGCGGGTATGCGGATCGACCCGCCGCCGTCGTTGGCGCCGGCGGCGGGAACGATGCCCGCCGCCACGGCCGCCCCCGATCCGCCCGAGGAGCCGCCGGGCGTGTGCCCGGTGTTCCACGGGTTGCGGGCAGGGCCCCAGTAGTCGGGTTCCGTGACGCCCTTGGCCCCGAACTCCGGGGTGTTCGTCTTCCCGAAGATCACCAGTCCCGCGTCCAGGAATCGCTGGGTGACCAGCGCGTGCCGGTCCGCCACGTCGTGGGCCAGCGAGCGCGACCCGCACGACGTGGCAAAGCCGCGGTATTCCTGGCCGAGGTCCTTGATCAGGAACGGCACACCGGCGAACCGCCCGCTCAGCTTCGGGTCGGCGGCCTGGCGGTCGGCGGCGTCGTCGAGGCGACACACGATGGCGTTCAGGCGTGGATTCACCGCGTCCGCTCGTTGCCGCGCCAGGGCGAGCAGCTCGGCCGGGGTGACCTGCTTGCGCTCGACCAGCTCAGCCAGGGCGGTCGCATCCAGCGACATGTACTCGTCAAGATGCATGCGTTCTCCTCGGCTCTGGTCCGGGTGCGCGCGGCGTCGTCTTGATTGACGCCGCCGCATGCCGTTGACGTTAAGCCAACGCGAGCTTTTCGCGGGGGCGCCTTAGTATCACCTGATGCCCACGGCAGCCGAACCGTTTACGATCCAGGGCCCCGGCGGGGTGCAGATCGTCGCCGACCGCCTGGGGGATCCGCGGGCGCGCGCCGTGGTGTTCTTGCACGGCGGCGGACAGACCCGCCGGTCCTGGGGCAAGGCGGCGGCCGCCGTCGCCGCGCGTGGCTGGCAGGCCGTCACCGTCGACCTGCGCGGCCATGGCGAATCGGACTGGTCGGACGACGGCGATTACCGCGTCGTCAGTTTCGCCGCCGACGTCCAAGAGGTGCTGCGCACGCTGCCCCCGCGCCCGGTGTTGGTCGGTGCCTCGCTGGGCGGTTTCACGTCGATGCTGCTCGCCGGGGAGCTGTGCCCGGGCATCGCCAGTGCGGTCGTGTTGGTGGACATCGTGCCGAACATGGACCAGTCGGGCGCGAACCGGATCCATGCCTTCATGGCCGACCGGGTGGAATCGGGCTTCGGCTCACTCGACGAAGTCGCCGACGCGATCGCCGAATACAACCCGCACCGGCCGCGACCGACCGATCTGGAGGGCCTGACCACCAACCTGCGCCGCCGCGGCGATCGGTGGTACTGGCACTGGGATCCGCAATTCATCAGCGGCACTGCCGCTTTCCCGCCATTCGAGGTCACCGACCCCGACCGGATGCACGCCGCCGTCGAGTCGATCGTGCGCGGCGGGGTGCCCATCCTGCTCGTCCGCGGTCAGATGAGCGACCTGGTCAGCCAGGAGCGCGCCGACGAATTCCTCACGCGTTTCCCGCAGGTCGAATTCACCGATGTCCGCGGCGCCGGACACATGGTGGCCGGCGACCGCAACGACATCTTCGCCGGCGCCGTGCTGGACTTCCTTGCCCGGCACGTCGACGCCGGGTGAACCACGTGCCCGGAACGGACTGGTCGCCACCTCATTTCGGGTTGGCGGCGCTGCTACTATCTGCCGGGCGCAAGCGGAGGAGGACGGCGTGACCATACCGTGGTTGCGGGGGTTGGGGCTGTTGGGAGCGGTGATGGTGACCGCGACGGCGGCGGCGAAAACCGCTCTGGCAGCGCCGCCCCCGGCCCTGCCGTCGCCCCCGCCCTCGCCGGGCATCGGCGTCGATCACGAATCCGGCAGGTGCACAGCCGGATTCGCGGCCCAGGGATCCGACGGAAGTTACTACCTGATGACCAGCGGGCACTGCGACTCGCACGACGGCAACGAATGGACCTACGGCAATGACGCTCCGCTGGGCAGGATCTCGGCCAGCGAGCACGACGGCGACAAGCGAGACGCCGCGATCATCCGTCTGGAGCCCAGTGTCGGCATGCCGGTGGGTGACGTCGGCGGCAGGTATCAGGTTCGGGATGTATTGAGCCGCCAGCAGATTCAGGTCGGCATGCCGTTTTGCAAGATCGGCGCCGTAACCGGTGAGACGTGTGGCGCCGTCAAAGGCATCAATGGTGACGTGGTCGAAGCCAGCGTGTTCAGCCTGGACGGCGACAGCGGCAGTCCCGGCTTCGTGATGAACCCGGACGGTACCGTCAGCGCGGTCGGCCTGTTGATGTCATCGCCCGACGGCGATGACTACACGACCTACTTCATGCTCATCAATCCGCTGTTGGGCAAGTGGGGGCTCCGGGTGCTTCCGTGAGGGGCGCGCGCGGGCCGGTGATCGGGCAACCAGGGGCACGTAACGTAGCGTTTGCATTTCTCGGGTACCGGGTATCAGGTGGACCGGCCGTAACGCGTCGGCCCGCGGGGCCAGCTAGTTCATTTGTGTAGACGCGGCCGACGTAAGAGGCAGCGGAACCAGCGACACGAAGGGAAGCAGTAGTGAAGCGTGGGATCGTGGTCGGCGTAGCCGGGGTGGCCCTGGTGGTCGCCGCCAGCGCCGGATGTTCGAGCAACAAGTCCAGTACCGGGTCGTCCGGCTCGTCGGCGGCGCCGGCCGCATCGGGTCCGGTGCTCACCGTCGACGGGCAGAATCAGAACATCAGCGGGCAGGTCACCTGCAACACTGCCGGTGACAACATCACCATCGGCATCGGTGACCCGACCGCCGGTCTCGGTGCCGTGGTCAGCAACGGCAACCCGCCGCTGGTGCATTCGGTCGGGCTGGGCACCGTCAACGGTGTCGCACTCGGGTTCTCCGACGCCGCGCCCAACCAGAGCGGCAGTGCCGGGGCCGCGGTCAAGGGCAAGGATTGGGCGATCAAGGGCACCGCTACCGGTACCGACATGAGCAACCCGCAGCAACCGCAGCAGGTGACCAAGCCATTCGAGTTGGATCTCACCTGCCCGTAGTGCAGGTGCGACAACTCCCAAGAGGGGACGCAGCTATGTCTATGAAACGTGTCGTGAGCGCCGCCGCGTTGGCCGCTGGCCTGAGTATCTCCGCGGCGACGCTGAACGCAGGGTCGGCCTACTCGGCCCCGCTCGACCCGCCGCCCCCGTGCCCGAATTGCCACGGCGGTGGTGGTGGCGGCGGGGGTAACCCCGGCGGCCCGGGCGGCCAGCCAGGTGGTCAGCCGGGCGGCGGTAACACTCCGCCGGCGCAGGGCGGGCCGGCCAACCCGCCGCAGGGCGGGCACAACAGTCCGCCCGCGCAGGGCGGTCAGAACACCCCGCCGCAGGGTGGTCAGAACACCCCGCCGCAGGGTGGTCAGAACAACCCGCCGCAAGGCGGACAGAACAACCCCCCGCAGGGTGGTCAGAACAACCCGCCGCAGGGCGGTCAGAACAACCCGCCGCAGGGCGGCGGCAACACCCCGCAGCCCAACCAGCACGGGCAGAACCCGGCCCAGACGGGGCAGAACAACCCGCCCAACGAGCACGGCCAAAATCCGCCGGGGCAGGGCGGGCAGACCAATGCGCCCGCGAACCAGAACCCGCCGCCGAACAACCGGCAGCGGTACGAGGCGCTGAATCCGCCGGCCACGCAGCCGCCGCACCCGCCGTACATCCCGCGCCACGATGTGGTCACCGCCAGCGCGCAGATCGGTGGTCCCGCGGGCCCTGATGTCCAGTTCAGCATCGTGGGTCACGGGGCGCCCCCGCCGCCGCGCGAGCACGGCTACGGCTGGAACGACGGCCCGGCTCCGGGCCACCCGCCGCCACACTGGGAGGGCCCGCCGCCTCCGGGAGGCTGGGACGGTCCGCCGCCTCCGGGGGGCTGGAACCGGCCGTGGGACGGTCCGCCGCGTGATGTGGCTGCCGCACGTGCCGACTTCGGACCCTTCAACTACAACACCTTCACCGTTCTCCCGGTCTTCAACTGGCAGTACGGGGGTTGGGGCTACTGGTTCTTCGGTGTGTGGGTGCCGCTCTACTGATCGTTGATCCGATGTCAGCGGGCGCAGCCGTTCTTCGGCGCGCCCGCTGACGCGTTTCCTCAGCCCTGCGGCGGGGTCGCCGGCATGGCAGGCTCCGTGAATGGACGTGAGGGAGAACGTTCGCCGAGCCATCGACGTCATGACGGCTTGGTCGTCCGACGGCGGGCCCGACTTCACCTGGAGCCGGCTGGTGGAGAACGTGCTCGACGAGCCCGACGGCGACCTGATGCTCTTGATGGGCTTCGTGAATCTCGCGGGCGAGCTCGGCATCAGGCTGGAGAAGGCCACCGGTCAAGACGTGCGATCGCACCTGCAGGACATCGCCCGCAAGTATCTCTGACCGCGCGGCTACTGCGGATGGGCCGCCACATACGCCGCGGCCGGGATCGGTGACGCCTCGTCGTAGCCGATGGGCAGCAGCACGTCGCCCGCCGTCGTCAGGCAGTAGACGTCCCAGCGGTAGTAGGCGGCGAACGTCGCGGGATCGGCGGCGATCAGCGCCGCGTACTGGTCGACCGCGCGCACGTATTCGCTGGCGTGGTTGTAGCCGTAGATGGCGTGATCACGATCGTTGGCGAAGCCGTTGGCGGCCAGGAAGCGGCCCGCCGCCAGGATGCTGTCGTGCGGTGAATGGATGTCGCCGCCCTGGCCGTAGCCGGCGAACGTCGAGGGCAGGAACTGCATGGGGCCCTGGGCGCCGGCGGTGCTCGCACCGACGATGCTGCCGAAGCGGCTTTCGACGAAGTTGATCGCGGCCAGGTAGTTCCAGCCGACCCCGGATTCCGTTTCCGCCTGGTGGTAGTAGTTCAGCAGCTCGCCGGCCGGCGCCGGCGGCTCGATTCGCCACGCCGGCAGGGTTTCTCGCACCGGGGTCAACGCGGTGAGTTGGCGACGGGCGTCGACGTTGCGGTCGTAGGCGTCGACCAGTTCCGGCGGGATGCGCGGGCGCGTGGTGGCGTCCCATTCCGGGTGGCGTCCGATCGCGCGGTAGGCCGCCTGCTCGCGATGCGCCGCGGCCGTCAACGCCGGCTCGGCTGTCCCCGGATCACGCAGCGCTCGCTCGTCGGCGACGAGGTCGTCGGCCAGCTGCGCGGGGTCGGACGCCAGTCGCGGCTGCGCGCCACCGGGCGTTCCGGCGTCGGCGGGCACCATGCGTGTCGTCGGCACCGGCGGCGCGGCCACGCGTGCGGACGTGGTCGGGCCGGTTGCCGCTGTCGGGTGCGGAGCCGAACACCCGACGAGCGCGAACACGATCGCGCCGACGACGAGTGGCGCGGCGTACCGGTCACGGCTCACGGCGATCACGTCCGTCCATTGCCTCGAATTCCCGGCTCCGGTTGGTGGGCCCATCGCGAGTCTGTCGCATCGGACCGGGTGACTTCAACGCGGTGACGGTCTTTTGTGCACCGGTAGTTGTGACAATCGCGCGGTGCTCTCAAACTGATTGATATGCGCGACCGCGAGAAGATCGACTCGGAGTTGCGGCTCGTCGCGCTGCGGCGCCAAGCGATCCGCGAGCAGGGCGGGCGGCCGTCGTCCCTGGAGGCCGATGCGCTGCTCGACGAGATCTTGGCCCACAGCGCGGGGTCGTCCGCGCCGGGCGCGTTCGAGGACTGGGAGACCGAGGTTCTGGCCACCGCCCCGGCGCGTGACGGGAAGACCGGTGTCCTCGCGTCCCGGCGCCGGAAGGTGGCCGCGCTGCGTCGGCTGGCTCTGTTCGCGGCGTTACCGCTGTCTGTGGTGGCCGCGGTCGCCGCGGTCGTGGTGATGTTCGCGCTGCACCGCCAGGATTCGTCGGCGCAGCCGCAGGAGACTCCGCCGTCGGCCGCGCCCCCCGCGCCGGTGGTGCCCAAGGCGTCCGCTCCGGCGGTCAACGTCGCCGACTCGGCATTGGTCGCCGCGTTGAAGCAGGAGGGGGTGCCGGTTCCCAGCCAGGACTACGTGACCAACCAGGGGCACGCGGTCTGCGAGTTTCTGGCGCACCAACCGAACTTCGCCGATGCGGTCGGGTTCGTGCAGCGGAACTCGATCTGGGACGCCAATCAAAGCACCGCCGTCACCGCGGGCGCGATCGTCGCGTACTGCCCCCAGTCCCGCCCCGCGGCCTCGAACCAGATCTCCCAGAACGATCAGAACGCGCTCTCCGACCTGCAGGCGATCGAGCGCAACCTGCAGGGCATCCAGGGGAATCTGCAAGACATTCAGGGCGGTCTCGACGCGATCCCGGGCCACCCGTAGCCCGTCGTCTTCGCAGCTAGACGAGACTTTCTGCGGCCTTGCGCCGCCGGCGCAAATGCCCAGGTAAATAAGGGCAGACCTTCAATGTTTTCCCAGCGTGGGTCAGTAGCCTCGCGACTGAGGAGGAAATTGTGGGCTATATCACAGCTACCGACCCGGTCGACCACCTGCGGACCAGCCGCCCATTGGTGGGGCAAGCGTTGAAGAGCCCGGCCAAAGAGCCCGGACTGCTGCTGATGGCGGCCGGTCTGGTGGCGTACGGGATCTGCCTCGCATGCTTCGCGTACTCCCAATACCGGGAGGGGCTCATCGCCGCCGGCATCGCCTTGGTGACGATGGCGGCAGGCGGAGCCTGGCTCTGGAGAGAAGCACGGCGAGTCCGCAAACTCGACCGCGAGTGGAACATCGGGGACGGGACGAATGCCGATCGGCAAACGAGGCGGCGCCGTCAGCGTTGAGGTAGCGGTACAACGTCCCGGGCTCAGCCCAAGGTATTTCGCGATTGCCTTACCCGTCTGGCCGTCGGCTTTCATCCGCTTGGCGGCGGCAACGCGGAGGGGGGCCATCCACCATCCGGCGACGTCCGAACCCGGTGCCGCTCACGCGAGATGCGGCCCGATTCTGTGCTGTCCATTTTGATGGTGAGGTTCCGCTCGTATTCGGCGAGCGACCAGAGCAGCCGATCATCATGCGCCCTCGGTGGTCGTGATGATGCTGGGCGCCATAAGGAGATCGTGCAGCCGCTTGTAACTAGCCCGAACCCGAACGGCGCCAGTTTGCCGATCGCGATGACCCCTCGCTAGGTGCCGCATTTGTGACGAACTTCGCGCTGTGCGCACGATTGACCGACCCAACCCGGCGATGGCAAGAACGTGTACGCGATCGATGGACAGACCGGACAGATTCTTGGGTGGCCACCAGACATGGATTGGCCTAATCATCCGGTGACGAACTGGGATTACGGAGTGCGAAAATGACGCCCGATCAAGTTGCACTGGCCGCTGAACTCCTCAACATGGACCCTGGTCTCGTCGCTGACCGGGCGCGCGACATGCGTGACGGAATCATGGGTGTTTCAAGCGACATCCGTGGAGTGGGCTCAGTTCTCGTCGGCCCTGATCTAGGAGTTCTCTTCTACGCGTCCTATATAAGTCCGGACGACGCGCTCAAGGCCTGGGACCAAGGGGTCAGAACTCCAAGGGAATCCTTCGCTGTACTGCACATCGGCCGCGACGGAACCCGCAGGCCGCCGAGTCGCTAGTTACGGCCGTTCAGGTCACCGGCCAGCTCAAGAACGGTAACGGAGAGATCCTCGATCAGGCTAAGCAGACCTACTTCACCTTTCAGGACGGGAAACTCGTCGGCACCCGCGGCATGGACTCGGCAGCATGCGTCCCGACGACGTTGGATTCTCAAGCGGATTGTTCGACTCCGATCTCTCATCCGTTGTAGAGAGTGCGGACAAGAGGGGCGCAACCGCAAGATTGTTCGACGTCGAAAGCGTCTCTACAGCACCAACGGGTCGGGAGGCGGAGCCCCCTGTCAGGATTGAACTGACGACCGCTCGCTTACAAGGCGAGTGCTCTACCACTGAGCTAAGGAGGCGGGGTCGAACCGGACCCAGCCTAATCGGTCAGTCCTCGGTGTCGATCACGCGTGCTGAGCGCACCGCCCGCGACGACGGGCGCCGGCGACCCGGTAGCGGAATCCGGTCGGCGATGTTGCTCAGCGGGTTGACCACCATGGTGAGCGCGATGACGGCGTCCTGCAGCGTGGCGATGGCCGGCTCGAGCGCCTCCATCCCGGGTGTGAGCCGGGCCAGGGTGTCGGCGACGTCGGCGAGCTGATCCAGCGGCCCGTTCTTGGCCGTCAGCTTGTCGACGAGGCCGCCCTCGGCCAGCAGCCGGTCGGCCAGCCCGTCCTCGGCCAGCAGCCGCTCGATCAGACCCTCCTCGGCGACCAGCTGATCGGCCAGCCCGCCGGGTTGCAGCGTGCGGTGCAGCGCGCCGCCCTCGGCGGTCAGCCGGTCCAGCAGGCCGCCGTCCGCCGTCAGCATGTCGACCACCCCGCCCGGGCGCAGCAGGCGGTCGATCGGACCGTCCGCCGCGATCGCGCGGCCCAGCGGCGCATCGTCGTCGAGCAGCCTGGCCAGCCGGTTGGCCCGGACGATCGCGTCGTCGATCCCCAGCATGGACGTCATGGCGTTGGTACCGCCGGCACCGCCCTCACCCAGCGCCCGCTTCGCGACGCCGACGGCCGCGCTCGCGACGCCCAAACCCGCGTCCGCGGCGGCCAGTCCCACCCGAGCGGGCGCGGTCGCAGCCGACACGATGTTTCTGGCGAGGTTCATCCCACGAGTCTATTCGCGACGCAGGCCGGGAAAGGGCTTTACGTCCCAAGGCAATGCGATGATTCCTGGCAGACTACTATCAGTCTGTTGGCACTGAGCTTTCAGGAAGCACACAACCGTCACATAGCAAACCTTCAAGCAAGGGACCTGAGCATCTGATGACTTCGACAACCCCCACTGACACGAAACCGGAGGCCCGCGTCCTCGTCGTCGATGACGAAGCCAACATCGTCGAACTGCTCTCGGTGAGTTTGAAGTTCCAGGGATTCGAGGTCTATACGGCGACCAACGGCGCCCAGGCCCTGGATCGGGCGCGCGAGGCCCGGCCCGACGCGGTGATCCTCGACGTGATGATGCCGGGCATGGACGGGTTCGGGGTGTTGCGGCGGCTGCGCGCCGACGGCATCGATGCCCCCGCGCTGTTCTTGACCGCCCGGGATTCCTTGCAGGACAAGATCGCCGGCCTGACGCTGGGCGGCGACGACTACGTGACGAAGCCGTTCAGCCTCGAAGAGGTCGTCGCCCGGTTGCGGGTCATCCTGCGCCGCGCCGGCAAAGGCGGCGCCGAACCGCGCAGCGCGCGGCTCACTTTCGCCGACATCGAGCTCGACGAGGAAACCCACGAAGTGTGGAAGGCGGGTCAGCCGGTCTCGCTGTCGCCGACCGAATTCACGCTGCTGCGTTACTTTGTGATCAATGCCGGCACGGTGTTGAGCAAACCGAAGATCCTCGACCACGTGTGGCGCTACGACTTCGGAGGTGACGTCAATGTCGTCGAGTCCTACGTGTCATACCTGCGCCGCAAGATCGACACCGGGGAAAAGCGGTTGCTGCACACCCTGCGCGGCGTGGGTTACGTGCTGCGGGAACCGCGCTGAGCCGGTTGGCTGCGAGAAGTAGATGGACACCAAGCCTCGACGTGGATTGCCCCTTCGGATAGGGCTCGTCGCCGCGACCCTGGCCCTGGTCGCCTGCGGCCTCGCCGTGTCCGGCATCGCGGTCACGTCGATCCTGCGGCACAGCCTGGTCAGCCGCATTGACTCCACACTGCTCGACGCGTCGCGCGGCTGGGCGCAGGCCCCGCGGCGGCAGTCGGGGCCGCCCTACGAGGGGCCCGACCCGGGCCGGCCGCCGTCGAAGTTCTATGTGCGCGGCGTCAGCATCGACGGCACCCCGTTCACCGCCATCAACGACCGCAACGCCGAACCGGCGCTACCGGCCAACAACGACGTGGGCCCCAACCCGACGACGCTGCCCTCGGTGAACGGCTCGGACATTCAGTGGCGGGCCGTCTCGGTGCACGGTCCACACGGGCTGACCACGGTCGCGATCGACCTGTCCGACGTCCAGCACACGGTCAGCTCGTTGGTCTGGCTGCAGATGGGCATCGGGGTGGCGGTGCTGGCCGTGGTCGGGATCGCCAGCTTCGCGGTGGTGCAGCGCAGCCTGCGGCCGCTGGTCGAGGTCGAGCAGACGGCGGCGGCGATCGCCGCCGGTCAGCTGGATCGCCGTGTGCCAGAACGAGATCCGCGGACCGAGGTGGGCCGGCTGTCCCAGGCGCTGAATGGGATGCTCGCGCAGATCCAGCAGGCGTTGGCGTCCTCGGAGTCCTCCGCGGAGAAGGCCCGCGGCTCCGAACACCGGATGCGCCGGTTCATCACCGACGCCAGCCACGAACTGCGCACGCCGCTGACCACCATCCGCGGCTTCGCGGAGCTGTATCGCCAGGGCGCCGCCCGCGACGTCGCGATGCTGTTGTCGCGCATCGAGAGCGAGGCGTCCCGGATGGGCCTGCTGGTCGACGACCTGTTGTTGCTGGCCCGCCTCGATGTGCAACGCCCCCTGGAACACCATCGGGTGGACCTGCTGGCGCTGGCCAGCGATGCCGTGCACGACGGCCAGGCGATGGACCCCGGGCGCACTATCACCATGGAGGTCCTGGACGGTCCCGGCACCCCGGAGGTGCTCGGTGATGAGGCGCGGATCCGCCAGGTGCTGAGCAACCTGGTCGCCAACGCCCTGCAGCACACCCCGGAAAGCGCCCCCCTCACCCTGCGGGTCGGCACGGACGGCGGCGACGCGGTGCTCGAAGTGGCGGACCAGGGTCCCGGCATGAGCCAGGAGGACGCGTCGCGCGTCTTCGAGCGGTTCTATCGCACCGACTCGTCGCGGGCGCGGGCCAGCGGCGGTACCGGATTGGGGCTATCCATCGTCGAGTCGTTGGTGCGCGCGCACGGCGGTGCCGTCAGCGTGACCACCGCGCCCGGCGAAGGCTGCCGCTTCCGGGTGACGCTGCCGCGCGTCAGCGACGTGCCCGCGTCCGAGCCGGTTCACGCCAACTGAGCCAGCGCCGCCTTGATCTTGGCCTGCGCCTCGTCCAGCGATTCCGCCGACGGGTTGCGGTCGACGTTGGCGAAGCCGAAGTCGCTGAGGCTGCGGGTGGGGAACACGTGCACGTGCAGGTGCGGCACCTCCAGCCCGGCGATGATCAGGCCGGACCGCTCGGTTCTGAACGCCTTGCTCACCGCCTTGCCGATCAGCTGGCTCACTTCCATGACCCGGGCGAAGGCCGGGCCGTCGACGTCCTGCCAGTTGTCGATTTCGGCGCGCGGCACGACGAGCGTGTGTCCCTGCGTCATCGGCTCGATCGTCAGGAACGCGACGACGTCGTCGTCCTCGTAGACGAAGCGGCCGGGAAGCTCACGGTTGATGATCTTGGTGAAGATCGACGCCATGGGGCCCAGCATAGGTGCGTCGAAATTGCGGTAGCGGCTGTGGTCGCACTCGCGCCGCGAGCCGCAAAGCAATCTCGGCGCGTGCCGATGAGTTCGGCTGCTGTCTCGGGTCAATCCTGCGACGCCCCACAACGCGGATGGATTCAGGAGATCTCACCATGTCACGAGTGCGCGTGCACAACTTTTCGGTTTCCCTCGACGGCTTCGGCACGGGTATCGGCCAAAGCATGGATGCCCCGTTCGGGCACGCCGGCGGACGGCTACATGAGTGGTTCTTCGCGACACGGACCTTCCGCACGATGCACGGCGAGTCGGGCGGGGCTACCGGCATCGACGACGCCTTGGCCAGCCAATGGGCGCCGGGTATCGGCGCCGAAATCATGGGACGTAACAAGTTCGGGCCGCAGCGCGGACCGTGGACGGGTGAGGAGTGGAAAGGCTGGTGGGGCGAAGAGCCGCCTTTTCACACCCCGGTCTTCGTGCTCACCCACCACCGCCGGCGCTCGATCGAGATGGAAGGTGGCACCACTTTCCACTTCATCGACGCAAGTCCCGTCGAATCCCTCCAGATCGCACGAAAGACCGTTGGTGACAGCGACATTCGCCTCGGTGGGGGGCCGTCGAGCGTCCGCCAATTCCTTGCCGCGGACCTCGTCGACCACCTGCACATCGCGGTGGTGCCGATCATCTTGGGGCGCGGCGAGCCGATGTGGGAGGGGCTGGAGGGCCTTGAACAGCGATTCGACGTGGAGTCAATCAGCAGCCCCAGCGGCGTCGTGCACCTGATCTTCACGCGCCGCTAGGGGGATCCGTTGGTCGAGGGCCGACTCAGTCCTCCTTGCCGAACTCCATCACGTCGAGGTTCCAGTAACCGCGCATGTTGGTGATCAGCCCGGCTTCGTCGACCTTGTAGGTGAACACACCGCGCACCTTGCTGGTGACCCCGCCTTCAAACCTGCTCTGCAGCACCAGAATATGAGCGATCTCGTCGGGCGAACTGGACGGAAAAGTCTCCTCGCACGTGATGGTCAGCTGGTTCTGCGCGATGTTGTTGTCGAAGAATTCGCCGACGGCCGCCTTGCCGCGCACCCCGGTGCCGTCGGGGTTGGTGACGGACTTGCCGATCGGGTCCTCGATGACGACGTCGTCGGTCATCAGCGCGAGCCATCCCTCGCGGTCCTTGCCCTGTGCGCAACGCCAGGACGATTGCGACGCCGTCAGTGCGGGGGATTGGGCGGTTTGGGTCATCGTTGTTTCTCCTGTCACTAAATGGCGCACGCGGCGCGCGCGCCTTCCTCGGTGGCTTTGCGGATCAGGCCGAGCCCGGTGCAGTCGCCGGCGGCGTGCACCTCGGCGCCCGGCAGGGCGTCGATTATCGCGTCGAACAGGGCGGTGTCGGGCTCGACGGTGCCGGCAAGCACGACGCTGTCGGCGGCCAGCCGCCGGGTGGTTCCGCCCGCGGGGGTGAATTCCACCGCGTCGGCGGTGATGCGGTCGGTGGCCGCGCGGACGTGCACGGTGACGCCCAGCCGGTCGAGACGGTCCATGTGTTCGGTC
Organism: Mycobacterium sp. MUNTM1; assembly: GCF_054660795.1. Taxonomy (NCBI): domain Bacteria; kingdom Bacillati; phylum Actinomycetota; class Actinomycetes; order Mycobacteriales; family Mycobacteriaceae; genus Mycobacterium; species Mycobacterium sp. MUNTM1. The sequence continues at coordinate 79,731 of NZ_BAAGDE010000002.1, read as the reverse complement.
TTGCGCTTGTTGCCCACTTCGGGAGCGATGTCCTTGCCGGCTTCGAGTATGGCCACCAACCGGCCCCGGCTGGCAAGGAATTCGGCCAATTCGAGGGCCACCAGGTCGCCACCGACGATGACGACGCGGCGGCCGATCGGCATCCAGGCCCGGCTGGCGAACCGGATCGCGCCGGGCCGCAACAGCCGCTGCGGCCAGCCGGACATTGCAGAGGCGCCGATGCGCTGCCAGGCGGGGGCGCCGGATTGTGCACGGCCACCGAGCAATTCGCGCAGCCCGGGCCCGGTGTGCACGTGCGCGCGATCGGCGCCGGGAATCGGGGGCACGACGACGCGGCCGCCGGTGGCCACCACCACCGCGTCGGGTGCGGCCGCGACCACGTCGTGCACCGACGCCGGGTGGCCCAGCCGCACCTCGGTGCTGCCGGCCTTGAGTTCGTCGCACAGGTAGCGCAGGAACGGCTGGTTTTCCGGGTGCAGCACCGACGCCCAGCGCAATGCCCCACCCAACTGCGGGCCCCGCTCGAACAGCGTGACGTGGTGGCCTCGCTCGGCGGCGACGCGCGCGGCCTCCAGCCCCGCCGGCCCGCCGCCGATCACCACCACCCGTTTCGCGCGGTCGGCGCGGGCAGCGGACAGCTGACGCTCCTTACCGGTGCGCGGATTGACCGCGCAGTCGACCGAGAAGCGCTGTTCCATTGCGTCGATGCAGTTTTCGCACGAGATGCACTTGCGGACCCGGTGCGCCTCGCCGGAGGCGATCTTGCGCGGCAGGTCGGGGTCGGCCAGCAGCGGGCGGCCCATGGCGACGAAGTCCGCGCGGCCGTCGGCCACGATCCGTTCGGCCCGGGCCGGGTCGTGGATGCGTCCGACCGCGATCACCGGCACATCGACCACCTGCTTGACCGCGGCCGCAGCGCCGACGTTGAGTTCGTCACCGTCGTCGGCGCCGTTGACCATGCCGGTGACCAGCCGGTCGATCACCCCGCCGCTGACATGGAAGGCGTCGACGCCGGCGGCGACGAGTTCGGGTGCCAGCCGGGCGGTTTCGTAGATGGCCCGGCCGCCGGCGACCCGTTCGTACCCGGAAATGCGCAGGGTGATCGGCAGGGCGTCGCCGATCTCGGAGCGAATCGCGGCCAGCGCCTCGAGCACCACCCGCACCCGGCCCCGCGCCGAGTCGCCGCGATAGTCGTCGGTGCGCCGATTACGTTGCGGGGCAAGGAAGGACCCCAGCAGCATGTAGCCGTGCGCGGCGTGCAGCTCGAGGCCATCGTAGCCGGCCTCGGCGGCCCGCCGGGCCGCGGCCTTGAACAGATCGAGCACCTGCATCAGCTGCTGCACGCTGATCTCGGCCGACGGGCGCCCCGTGAGGTAGGAGGGAATGACCGAGGGCCCCAACGATTCCACGCCGTAAATTTCCGGTCCCAGGCCGTCGGGCCCGGCATGCACGATCTGGGGCTGGATCTTGGCGCCGTGTTCGTGCACCACCTCCACCAACGCCCGATGCGCGCTCACGGCGTCGTCGGTACCCAGGTGCAGGCCGCCGGGAGTCTCAGGGTGATGGTGGTCAACCCCGGTGGCGCCCAACGTGATCAGCCCGACCCCGCCGCGGGCGCGTGCCGCGAAGTAGTCGCGGGTGCGCTCCGACGGCAGCCCGTCCGGCGTACCGTACATCGTCTCCATCGGAGACATGACCAGACGATTGCGCACGCTCATGGCGCCGATTCGTCCCGGCGCCATGAGGTGGCCGAAGCCGGTCACTGAGCGGACGCGGCTGATAACTGGTTACCGGTCGGCGTCGGTGAACCGGATGACGCCGCGAATGTTCTTGCCGTCCAGCATGTCCTGGTAGCCGTCGTTGATCTGCTCCAGCTTGTACTGGCGGGTGATCATGTCGTCCAGATTCAGCTTGCCGGCCTTGTACATCGACAGCAGCTGCGGGATGTCGTACTGCGGGTTGCCGCCGCCGAAGATGGTGCCCTGCAGGTTCTTCTGCATCAGGGTCAGCATCGCCAGGTTCAGGTTGACGTTGGTGTCCAGCAGGCTACCGATAGCGGTCAGCACGCAGGTGCCGCCCTTTTGGGTGATGTTCAGGTAGTTGTCGACGTCGGCGCCCTGCAACTCGCCTACGGTGACGACGACCTTATGCGCCATCAGGCCGTAGGTGACCTCGGCCATGCCCGCCATCGCGGCCATGATGTCGGGGTAGACGTGGGTGGCGCCGAACTTCAGCGCCTGGTCGCGCTTCCACTCGACCGGGTCGATCGCGAAGATGTACCGGGCGCCGGCGTTGACGGCTCCCTGCAGCGCCGCCATGCCGACCCCGCCGACGCCGACGATGGCGACGTCCTGGCCCGGGCGGATGTCAGCGGTGCGGACCGACGAACCGTAACCGGTGGTGACGCCGCAGCCGACCAGCGCGGCGACCTCGAACGGCACCGACGGGTCGATCTTCACCACCGAACTGCGGTGCACGACCATGTACGGGGAGAACGTGCCCAGCAGGGTCATGGGGTAGACGTTCTGGCCCTTGGCCTGGATGCGGAAGGTGCCGTCGGACACGGCGGCGCCGCCGAGCAGGCCGGCGCCCAGGTCGCACAGGTTGCGCATGCCCGCCTGACAGGTCGGACACTGCCCACACGACGGGATGAACGACAGCACGACGTGGTCACCGGGCTCGATGTCTTCGACGCCCGGGCCGACCTCGGTGACGATGCCGGCGCCCTCGTGGCCGCCCAGCACCGGGAATCCGGCCATCGGGATGCCCCCGGTGACCAGGTGATGGTCGGAGTGGCACATGCCCGCCGCTTCCATCTGGATCTTGACCTCATGCGCTTGCGGGTCGCCGATCTCGATTTCCTCGATAGACCAGGGCTGGTTGAACTCCCAGATCAGTGCGCCTTTTGTCTTCACGATGGTCCTGACCCCATTTCGCCTTTGAATTGATCAGCGCTGACCGGCCCCTTCATGCCGGCCAGCTAGGTGACGGGTGCCACAGGCACCCTTGTCGCGTCAGCATAGCGCGTGCAACAAATCAAATGCTTGGTTGGCTCCCGCTGTCACCAGATGGGGACGGGGGCCTCGCCAAGCGGGTAGTAACCGGGCAGCTTTTCGCCGGCGATGCTGCGCTCGATCCGCTTCTGCATGCCCTCGCTCAGGTCCCCGGACTCGATGAGTTTGCCGAACATGTACGCGACGTGACCGAAGTCGAAGAAGTCGCGTTGCCACTCGATCTGCCGGTCGCCGTTGAGCCGGAACCAGCTGCCGCCGATGCCGTAGATCTCGTCCTGGGTGCCGTCGGTCTTGTTGACGATCTGCTTCCAGAAGCCGACGATCTCGCCCTGCTTTTCGTCGATGAGCACCTTCTGGTACTCGTACACCCAGTTCTCCAGGCCCTCCATCTCCAGGCCCAGGGCGACGTCGCGGATTTCGTCGACGCCGACGCACATCACGTCTTCCTTGGGGCCGATGTTCCAGCCGTACGTGGCGTCCTGGGTGTAGAAGTCCGCCAACGGTCGCCAGTCACCGGCCTTCTCGCAGTCCTTGTTGGCCTGCAGCCAGCGGTCGACCCATGCCTCGAGATCTTCGCGCGAGTGTGACGCCTGTGGGTTCATGAGCCCTCAGTCTCCTCTGTTGTCTTGATGAAAAGTGCTTGTGTTGGGCACATATCGACCGCGCGCTCGATTTCGTCGCGGGCGTCTTCGGGGGGTTCGGGGTCGACGATCTCGACCTTGCCCCGCTTGGGCACCCGGAAGTAGTCGGGCGCCTCCAGTTCGCACATGGCGTGGCCCTGACACAAATCCAGATCCGCTTCGATTCTGAATCCGCCCATCGGACTTACTCCTTACGCGCTGCGCTTGCGGTAGCGGACCTTGGCCGGCCGGGCCAGCTGCACGACCATCTTGGAGTGGTCGTTGTGATAGCTGTCCGCGGGCTGCGCCATCTCGAACTCGTACTCGCGCAACAGGACCGAGAAGATCGCCTTGATCTGCATCTGGGCGAACGCAGCCCCCACGCAGCGGTGCCGGCCCGCGCCGAACGGAATCCAGGTCCACCGGTTGACGATGTCGGCCTGCTCGGGCTTGTTGTAGCGGTCCGGCTTGAACGCATCCGGATCGGGAAAGTCCTCGGGAATCCGGTTCGAGATCGCCGGGGACGCCGCGACGTAGTCGCCCTCGTGGATCGGAAAGCCCTCGACCTCGAACTCACCCTGGGCCACCCGCATCAGGATGATCAGCGGCGGGTGCAGTCGCAGCGTCTCCTTGACCACGTTGTCCAGCTTCGGGATCGACCGCAACGCATGGAAACTCACCTCCTGGCCGTCGGCGTAGAGCTCCTCGAGTTCGGCCAGCACCTCGGCGTACACGTCCGCGTGGCGGATCAGCTCTATGAGGGTCCACGCCGAGGTCCCCGAGCTGGTGTGGTGCCCGGCGAACATCAGCGAGATGAACATCCCGGTGACCTCGTCGGCGGAGAACCGCGGGTTGCCGTCGTCGTCCGTGATCGACACGAGCACGTCGAGCATGTCGCGGTCGGCCTTGTCCTTCGGCGGGTTGGCCAGCCGCTGGTTCATGATTTCCTGCACCAGCGCAACGAGTTTGACGCGGGCCTCGTCGCGACGCCGAAAGCTCTCGATCGGCAGGTAGGGGTCGACGTAGCACAACGGGTCGGTGCCACGTTCCAGCTCGTGGTAGTACTCCGCGAACCGGTGGTCGAGCTGGTTGCGGAATTTCACGCCGATCAGGCAGGCCGTCGAGGTGTAGATGGTCAGCTCGGAGAAGAAGTCGAGCAGCTCGATCTCGCCCTCGTCGCCCCAGCCGGCGATCATGCCCTTCACCTGAGCCTCGATGGTCGCGGCGTGGCCCTTCATCTGCTCGCCGCGCAGCGCCGAGTTGTGCAGCATCTCCTTGCGCCGCTCGGGGCTGGCGTCGAAGACCACACCCTTGCCGAAGATCGGCGCCATGAACGGGTACGCCGCGGCCTGGTCGAGGTCTTCGTCGGCGGACCGGAAGAAGAACTCGTTGGCACCCGCGCCGGACAGCAGGATGACGTGCTTGTCGACCAGCTGGAACCAGCCGACGTCGCCGCATTCGTCGCGGACGCGCTTCATCAAACCGATTGGGTCGGTACGGAATTCCTCGAGGTGGCCGTGCTCTTCTTCGCCGCCGGAGACCCGGGGCACCACAGTGGTGGTCGTCATTGTCCTGGCATCCCTTCTTCACCCAGGGCGAGTTTCTGGCGATCTTTGTTGTCGGCCAACGGGGCTTCGGGCTGAAGCTCCATGTTCGCGATGAAGCCGCCGCGCGGCGTCTCGGCAACGAACGTGATGGCGCGTCCCAAATCCGCCGCGCGCAGGAAGTAGTCGTGGCGGGCCTGGCCCCACTTGGCCCAATCTTCCAGTGCGGGGCCGATTTTCTCGGCCGGCAGGCTCCAGCCCATCGAGGTCTTCGTCGGGCCGGGGTGCACGATCGAGGCCCGCACGCCGGTGCCCTCGAGTTCCATCTGGAAGTTGGTGACCATCGCGACAAGCGCGGCCTTGGCCGCACCGTAGGCGCCCATGTGTGGGCGCTGGCGCAGGGCCACATCGGAACCCACGAAGATCAGGTCGCCGCGCTGCCGGTCGAGCATGCCCGGAAGGACGGCCGAGGCCAGGCGGAAGGCGCCGACCAGGTGGATCTGCAGCTGCGACTCGAACTCGTCGCCTGCGATCTCGGCGAGCTTGCCGAAGTAGGTGTCGCCCGCGCCGGCCACCAGCACCTCGATGTCGCCGAGCGCCTCGGTCGACTGTGCGACAAAGGATTTCACCGAGTTTGGGTCGGTGACGTCCAGGTGGAACCCGACCGCCTCGCCGCCGTTGGCGTTGATCTTGCCGACGATGTCGTCGAGCTTCTCGACCCGGCGGGCGCCCAGGGCGACCGGGAAACCGTGCGCCGCGAGTTCGATGGCGGTTGCCTCTCCGATGCCGGAGGACGCGCCGGCCACGATGGCGGGCCGGCGTTCGGGCAAGGGTTCAAACCGGGGCATTCAGCGGACCTCCACGCTCATTGGTAGGTGAGCGAATCCGCGGACATTGCTCGAGTGGACGCGGACGGCGTTGGCCTCGTCCACCTCGTAACCGCGGATTCGCTTGAACAACTCGGTGAGCGCGACCCGGGCCTCCATCCGCGCCAGATGCGCGCCGAGGCAGAAGTGTGCGCCGCTACCGAAACTCAATAGCTTGGGCCCGATTTCGCGCCCGATCAGGTAATCGTCGGGCTTGTCGAAGACCCGCTCGTCGCGATGCCCGGACCCGGGCAACAGCAGCAGGACATCGCCCTCGGGAATGGCGGTGTCGTAGAGGGTGAGCTCGCCGGACACGGTGCGAGCCAGGATCTGGCTGGAGGTGTCATAGCGCAGGGTCTCCTCGACCCACAGCGGCACCCGCGACAGGTCCTCGTAGACCGGCGTAAGTTGATCCGGGTTCTTGTGGCCCCAAAATGCGGCATTGGCAAGCAGTTTGGTGGTGGTCTCGTTTCCGGCGATCACCATCAGGAACATGAAGCCGAGCACCTCGTCGTCGGTGAGCCGGTCACCGTCGATCTCGGCCTCCAGCAGCGCCGAGGTCAGGTCGTCGGTCAGCTTCTCGCGCCGCTCGGCCACCATGCCCTGGTAGTAGACGATCAGGTTGAGGGAGGCCTCCACCGCCTCGGGTGGCACGTCGGTGACGCCCTCCTCGCGGTGCATCACCCCGTCGGCCCAGGCCCGCACCTGGTCCCGATCCGGCTCGGGGACGCCCATCAATTCGGAGATGACATCCATAGGCAGCTTGCCGGCGAACTCGTCGACGTAGTCGACCGCACCGTCCTCGGCCTTGGCCAGCATCGCGTCGAGATGCTGGGTCGCGATCTCGGTGACGCGGGGCTCGAGCTCGCGAATCCGGCGCGGCGTGAAGCCTTTTGAGACCAGCGTCCGCAGCCGCAGGTGGGCGGGATCGTCCATCGCCAGGAACGACATCGTCTTGCTGGCGTGCGGGCCCCGCGACGCCGGATCCAGCGAGACGCCGTACTTGTTGGAAAGCGTTGTGCTGTTGCGGAATCCCTGCAGCACGTCCTGGTGCCGAGACAGCGCCCAGAACTTCAGCTCGTCGTTGCGATACAGCGGGGCCTCGTCGCGCAGCCGCTTGTAGTAGGGGTAAGGATCTTCGTGGAAGTCGTAGTCGTAGGGATCAAGGACCAGCTCGTGGTCGCCCACATGGACGGTCATCTAACTTCTTGTCTCCTGGGTTGTGTTCCCGGGGCCGGGCAGGATCAGGTTCACTACATAGGCCAATTGGTCGGCGATCTGGTGATAGGTGAACTGGCCGCTGGCGGCCTGTACCAACGCGCCGAAGAACATCATCTCGAGCGCGGCCACCGTGTTCGGGTCGGCGCCGGGCCCGATCGCCGTCGCGATGCGCCGGTGGATCTCCGCCCCGATGCGGTCGCGCACGGCACCCACCGCCGGATCGGTGCCACCGCCGAGCAATGCCGTCGTGCACGCGGCGCCAACCTCCGGCTCGTCGGCTACCACCAATGCCAGGTGACGCAAGACCTTGTCCACCCGGACCGGCATCGGGTCGTTGACGTCGGTGAAGAAAGGAACCTGCCGCACCAAGTCGAGGTAGACCTCGGCGATCAGGTGGTTCTTCGACGAGAAGTAGGTGTACGCGGTGGCCGGGGCGACTTTGGCGCGGGCGGCGACCGCGCGCACGGTCAGGTCCGCGTACGACTTCTCCCGCAAGGTCTCAATGCCGGCTACCAGCACCTTGCGGAATGTCTCCTCCTGGCGACGGTTGCGCGCCGGCTGACCGGTCTGGCGGTCGCCGTCGGATGTGATCGTCACCAGTGCGTCGCTGGACACATGTCCAAGCTAGTGGATCGAAACGGCGTGAAGCAAGCCCGTAGCGCGAAGATACTGCTAAATCGCTATTTATCGGCGAGTTCGGGACGCCGGTCGAGATCTGCTCTTGCACCGTCGGCGATCTGGCGACTATGGTTCGTTCGGACAATATCGGACAGCTGTCCATCAGATTGGCGTGCCGGGTTGGCCGCGCACAGACGGGAGCGGGACATGGCCTTGTTGGCCGACGGCGTGAGTGAACTCTTCATCGACGGCAAACTGTCGGCCGGTAGCGCCGGCAACTTCCCCACGGTGAACCCGGCGACCGAGGAGTTGCTGGGCGTCGCGGCCAACGCGGACGCGACCGACGTGGACCGCGCCATCGACGCCGCGCGGCGCGCCTTCGACGAGACGGACTGGTCGCGCAACACCGAATTGCGGGTGCGCTGCATCCGACAGCTGCGCGACGCGATGCGCGAGCACATCGAAGAACTGCGCGACATCACCATCGCCGAGGTCGGTGCCCCCCGGATGCTCACGTCGGCCGCCCAGTTGGAGGGGCCGGTCAACGACCTGAGCTTCGCGGCCGACACCGCCGAGTCCTACGAGTGGAACTCCGATCTCGGCCAGGCATCGCCGATGGGCATCCCGACCCGGCGCACGATCGCGCGGGAAGCGGTCGGTGTCGTCGGCGCCATCACCCCGTGGAACTTCCCGCACCAGATCAACCTCGCCAAACTCGGACCCGCGCTGGCCGCCGGCAACACCGTGGTGCTCAAGCCCGCACCGGACACCCCCTGGTGTGCCGCCGTGCTCGGCGAAATCATCGCCGAACACACCGACTTCCCGCCCGGCGTCGTCAACATCATCACGTCGAACGACCACCGGGTGGGGGCGCTGCTCTCGAAAGACCCTCGGGTGGACATGGTTTCGTTCACCGGGTCGACCGCGACCGGGCGCAGCGTGATGGGCGATGCCGCCGCGACGATCAAGAGGGTGTTCCTGGAGCTGGGCGGCAAGTCGGCGTTCGTCGTTCTCGACGATGCCGACCTGGGCGGGGCGTGCTCGATGTCGGCGTTCACCGCGGCCATGCACGCCGGGCAGGGCTGCGCCATCACGACCCGGCTGGTGGTGCCGCGGGCCCGCTACGACGAGGCCGTCGCCATCGCGGCGGGCACCATGGGCTCGATCAAGCCCGGCGACCCCGACGACTCCGGAACCGTGTGCGGCCCGGTGATTTCCGCCCGGCAACGGGACCGCGTCCAGAGCTACCTCGACCTGGCCGTTGCCGAGGGCGGCACGTTCGCCTGCGGCGGCGGCCGCCCGGCGGACAAAGACCGCGGCTTCTTCATCGAACCCACCGTCATCGCGGGCCTGACCAACGACGCGCGGCCCGCCCGGGAGGAGATCTTCGGGCCGGTGCTCACCGTGATCGCCTACGACGGCGAAGACGACGCGCTGCGCATCGCCAACGACTCGCCATATGGCTTGTCCGGCACCGTGTTCGGCGCCGATCCCGAGCGTGCTGCCAACTTCGCCGCGCGGATGCGGGTGGGCACGGTCAACGTCAACGGCGGTGTCTGGTACTCGGCCGACGCGCCGTTCGGCGGATACAAGCAATCCGGCAACGGACGGGAAATGGGCGTGGCCGGCTTCGAGGAGTACCTGGAAATCAAGACCATTGCCACAGCTGTGCAGTGACCGCGCCACATAGGCGACCGAGAGGAAAACATGCGATTCGAGAATAAAGTCGGCATCGTCACCGGATCCGGTGGGGGCATCGGGCAGGCGTACGCCGAGGCGCTGGCCCGCGAGGGTGCGGCGGTGGTGGTCGCCGACATCAACGCCGAGGCCGCCGATGCGGTCGCCAAGCAGATCGTCGCCGACGGCGGCACCGCGATCAGCATCCCGGTCGACGTGTCCGACCCCGCGTCGGCCAAGGAAATGGCCGACCGCACGCTGGCCGAGTTCGGCGGCATCGACTACCTGGTGAACAACGCTGCGATCTTCGGCGGCATGAAGCTCGACTTCTTGCTCACCATCGACCCGGCGTACTACCGCAAGTTCATGAGCGTGAATCTGGACGGGGCGCTGTGGTGCACCCGTGCGGTGTACAAGAAGATGGCCAAGCGCGGCGGCGGAGCGATCGTCAACCAATCTTCCACCGCCGCCTGGCTTTACGCGAACTATTACGCCCTGGCCAAGGTCGGGCTCAACGGCCTGACGCAACAACTTTCCCGAGAACTGGGCGGCCAGAACATCCGGATCAACGCGATCGCACCCGGCCCCATCGACACCGAGGCCAACCGGACCACCACGCCGGCGGAGATGGTCGCCGACATCGTCAAGGGACTGCCGCTGTCGCGGATGGGCACGCCCGAGGATCTGGTCGGCATGTGCCTGTTCCTGCTCTCCGACGAGGCGTCGTGGATCACCGGACAGATCTTCAACGTTGACGGCGGGCAGATAATCCGATCATGAGTCGCGCCGGTGACGATGCAGAGCGAAGCGACGAAGAGGAGCGGCGCCATGAGTGACGATTTGAAGCTCGGCTACATCGGGCTGGGCAACATGGGCGCGCCGATGGCCACGAAGATGACCGAATGGCCCGGCGGGGTAACGGTTTACGACATCCGCACCGAGGCGATGACCCCGCTGGCCGAAAAGGGCGCCAGCCTGGCCGACAGCGTCGCCGACGTCGCCGCCGCCGACATCATCCACATCACCGTGCTCAACGACGCGCAGGTGCGTGAGGTGGTCGGCGAGCTGGCCGCCAAGGCGAAACCCGGGACCGTCATTGCGATTCACTCGACCATCAGCGACACCACGGCGGTCGAGCTCGCGGCCGAACACAAACCGCGGGGCATCCACATCGTCGACGCGCCGGTCAGCGGTGGGGCCGCGGCGGCGGCGAAGGGCGAGCTCGCCACCATGGTAGGCGCCGAGCGTGCGGTCTACGAGAAGATCAAGCCGGCGTTCAAACATTGGGCGGCGATGGTCGTCCACGCCGGCGAGCCGGGCGCAGGAACCCGAATGAAGCTGGCGCGCAACATGTTGACGTTCACCTCGTATGCCGCGGCGTGTGAGGCGATGAAGCTGGCCGAGGCGGCCGGGTTGGATCTGCAGGCCCTGGGCCGGGTGGTACGTCACACCGATGCGCTCACCAGCGGCCCGGGGGCGATCATGGTCCGTGACAACATGAAAGACATTGAGCCGGACACCTTCTTATACGAGTCCTTCGTGCACGCCCGCGGGCTCGGGGAGAAGGACTTGAGCCTGGCGCTGTCCCTCGGCGAGGCGGTGTCGGTCGACCTGCCGCTCGCCGAGTTGGCCTACCAGCGGTTGGCCGCGAGCCTTGGGGTACCACACAAGGAGGAACAGGCGTAATGGACGAGCTGCGGAGCAAGGGCCTCGCGAAGATGAACGAGGTCTACGGCTGGGAGATGCCCAACATCGAAGGCGACGCGTACTTCGACCTCACCGTGGACCACCTGTTCGGCAGCATCTGGACGCGACCGGGATTGTCGATGCGCGACAAGCGCATCATGACGCTGACGGCGGTGACCGCGATCGGTAACCGCGACCTGGCCGAGATCCAAATCAACGCCGCGCTTCTCAATGAGGAGCTCACCGAGACCGAACTGAAGGAGATGGCCGTCTTCCTCACCCACTACCTCGGCTTCCCGCTGGGTTCGGCGCTCAACGGCGCGGTCGATGCCGTCGTTGCCAAGCGCAAGAAGGCCGCGGCGAAGGGTTCCGGTGAGGACAAGAAGGCCAACGTGGACGCCGCGCTGAAGATGCACTCGGGCGAGTGATCCCCCAATCTCAGTACGGCTGAACGCCTTCGGGCATCACATACTCGGAGATCGGCGCTGCGACGCCGTTGATCGTCGTTCCGCCGTTGATGATGCCCGGCGCCATCTCCAGCATGTTGTGCGGAAATCCGAACCGCGGCTTGGTCAACGCATCGAGTCGGGCCAGCTCGTCGGCGCTCAGGTTCACGTCGACGGCGCGGACGTTGTCCTCGAGCTGTGAGAGTCGGCGCGCTGAACGATCCGGCAGGTCGAATGTCTGCAGTCGACGCGGCCAAGATCTGGTCCCTGAACTACCGGGTGCTGCTCTCGGTCATCGCGTGCGCCGAGGCCGATATCTGCGCGCTGGGCCTCGAGTCCAAGGAACTGTTTCTGCTCGCCGAGATCGACGAGCACCCCTATCCGGCCGAACTGGCCGCGACGCTGAGCATGCCCAAGGCGACGGTGACGCTGTACCTGAAGCGGCTCGAGGCCGCGGGGTTCGTGCGCCGCGAGATCGACCCGGGCGATCTGCGTCGCCACCGCCTTTTGCTCACCCCGGCCGGACGCCAGGCCGCCAGGAAAGGCCTGACCCTGCTGTCCGACGAGTTCGACAAGCGCCTCGGACGCCTCACCGCGGCGCAGCGCAACGACCTCAGGGCCCTGCTGGAGAAAATCGTCTGAATCCGGGGACGGTGGGCGTGGGCCGTTTGACCGGGCTAGTCTGACGTGTCGTGCGCGTCCTGGTGATTGGTTCCGGAGCCCGTGAGCATGCGTTGCTGCTGGCGCTTCGCAAAGACCCCGAGGTCACGGGGCTGGCGATCGCTCCCGGCAACGCCGGCACCGCCCGGCTGGCCGACCAGCACGACGTCGATGTCACCTCGGCCGACGACGTCGTCGCCCTGGCGCGCGAGGTCCGCGCCGACCTGGTGGTCATCGGTCCCGAGGTGCCGCTGGTCCTCGGCGTGGCCGACGCGGTGCGGGCCGCGGGCATCGCCTGCTTCGGTCCGAGCAAGGACGCCGCCCGCATCGAAGGCTCCAAGGCATTCGCCAAAGAGGTCATGGCCGCGGCCGGGGTGCGCACCGCGACCAGTGAAATCGTCGATAGCCCCGCGCATTTAGACGCCGCCCTGGACCGGTTCGGTCCGCCGGTGGGGGATGCCGCCTGGGTGGTCAAGGACGACCGCCTGGCCGCCGGTAAGGGCGTCGTGGTGACCGCGGATCGCGGCGTCGCACGCGCGCATGCCGCCGGGCTGCTCGAGGCGGGGCACCCCGTGCTGTTGGAGTCCTATCTGGACGGCCCGGAGGTGTCGCTGTTCTGCGTCGTCGACGGCGCGACCGTGGTGCCGCTGCTGCCGGCCCAGGACTTCAAGCGTGTCGGCGACGGCGACAACGGGCCCAACACCGGCGGTATGGGCGCCTACGCGCCGGTCCCGTGGCTGCCCGACGAGGTGTATCGCGACGTGGTCAGCAACATCGTCGAACCCGTTGCGGCCGAGATGGTTGCGCGGGACAGCTCGTTCAGCGGACTGCTCTATGCCGGACTCGCGATCACCGCGAACGGACCCGCGGTGGTCGAATTCAATTGCCGCTTCGGCGATCCCGAGACGCAGGTGGTGCTGGCGCTGCTGGAATCGCCCCTGGGCCAGCTGTTATACGCGGCGGCAAGCGGCACCTTGGCGGACTTCGGCGAGCTGCGCTGGCACGACGGCGCGGCCGTGACGGTGGTGGTGGCGGCGGAGAGCTATCCCGGACGCCCCCGGGTGGGAGACGTCATCGTCGGCTCGGAGGCCGACGGGGTGCTGCACGCCGGAACGGCGCGGCGCGACGACGGCGAGATCGTCTCGTCGGGTGGCCGGGTGCTGTCGGTGGTGGGCACGGGTGCCGACCTGACGGCCGCGCGGGCGCACGCCTACGAGGTCGTGCGTTCAATCCGCTTGCCGGGCAGCCACTTCCGCAGCGACATCGCCCAGTTGGCGGCCGACGGCAAGATTCGCGTCTAGAACGCGGCGGCCTGGCCGTCCCGGCGCGGATCGCTGGCCGCGAAGTACCCGCCGTCGAGGCGCCAGATGGCCTGGCAGCTGCCGAATTGGTTGTAATCGTCGACGGCAACCAGATCGTGTCCACGCCGGCGCAATTCGTCCAGCGTCGAATCCGGGAAACCCTGTTCACAGCTGACCTGCATGCCCTCGACCCACCGGAACCGCGGGCCGTCACATGCCGCCTGCGGATTCTGCCCGTGGTCGGCGATGCGCACCATCACCTGCACGTGCCCCTGGGGCTGCATCATCCCACCCATCACCCCGAAGCTCATGACCGGTGCGCCGTCCTTGGTCACGAACGCCGGGATGATGGTGTGGTAGGGACGCTTGTTCGGGGCCACGGTGTTCGGATGTCCAGGGTTGGCAACGAAATTCGCGCCCCGGTTTTGCAATGAGATCCCGGTGCCCGGCACCACCACGCCCGAACCGAACCCCATGTAGTTCGACTGGATCATCGACACCATCATCCCCGCGGCGTCGGCCGCGGTGAGGTAGACGGTTCCGCCCGCCGGGGCGCCCGCGGATGCGGGCTTGGCCCGCCCGCGGTCGATCAGTCCCGCGCGCTGCTTCAGGTACTCCTTGTCCAACAGGAGTTCCGGCGCCAGCGGCATGTGTTCGATGTCGCCGACATAGGCCTGGGCGTCGGCGAACGCCAGCTTCACCGCTTCGATCTGCAGGTGCACGCTGTCGGCGGAATCCGCTGGCAGCGAAGCCATGTCGAAATGCTCCAGGATGCCCAGGGCGATCAGCGCGACGATGCCCTGCCCGTTGGGCGGGATCTCGTGCACCGTGTATCCGCGGTAGTCGCCGTCAACCGTGCCTACCCAGTCGGCGCGGTGAGCGGCCAGGTCGGCGGCCCGCATGGCGCCGTCGTTACCCAGCGCGTGCGCTTCGAGCCTGGCGGCCAGTTCCCCACGGTAGAACGCCTCGCCGTTGGTCGCGGCGATCGTCTCGAGCGTCGCGGCATGATCCGGCAAGCTGAAACGCTCACCCGGTTTCGGCGCTCGCCCGCCGGGCAGAAACGCCTGGGCGAAACCGGGCTGGCTTTCGAAGAGCGGCACCTGCGCCGCCCATTGCTCCGCGACGGTCGGCGATACCGGAAAGCCATTGCGGCCGTACGATATTGCGGGCTCGAAGAGCCGCTCGAAGGGCAGCTTGCCGAACTTGGCGTGCAGTTCGGTCCACGCCGACACCGCGCCGGGCACGGTCACCGAATTCCAGCCCAGGACTGGAACGCCCTTGCCGCCGAAGTAGTCCGGCGTCCACGCCGCGGGCGAGCGGCCCGAGGCGTTCAGGCCGTGCAGTTGCCTGCCATCCCACACGATGGCGAAGGCGTCCGAACCGATGCCGTTCGACACGGGCTCCACGATCGTCAGGGTGATGGCGGTGGCGATGACCGCGTCCACCGCGCTGCCGCCTTGCGCGAGCATCCGCAGGCCCGCCTGGGCGGCGAGCGGTTGCGACGTGCACACAACGTTTTCCGCCAGGATGGGCTTGCGTGGCCAGGCGTAGGGGAGGTTCCAGTCGAAAGGTGCGGTCACCTCCGCGAGCGTAACCGGTCAGGCCGTCAGCAGCGGTGCCATCCAGGTGAGCTCGGCGGGCAACTGCGAGCTCCAAAATGCCCCGTCGTGACCGCCGGGCGAGAAGCCGCCGGCCGGCGGATTGGGCAGTTGCGCGATGAACTGCTTCGTCGCGGCGTAAAACGGATCGCTGTCGCCGCAATCGATCCGGATGGGGATCGAGGCCAGGGCGGGCATGCCGAACACCGAGTTCGCCGCAAAATCGTCCGGACCGTCGAAGGCTCCCGGTGCGGCCGCACCCGACGACATCCACAGCGCCGGGCTGACCGCACAGATCGCCGCGGTGCGGGCCGGTCCCAGCCGGCCGCCCAGCAGCAACGCGCCGTAGCCGCCCATCGACCAGCCCAGGAACGCCACCCGTGAGGTGTCCAGATTCTGGTTGCCCAGCATCGGGATGAGCTCGTCGAGCACCATCGCGCCGCTGTCCTCACCGGACGACCGCTTGTGCCAATAGCCGCCGCCGCCGTCGACCGCGACCACGGCGAACGGTGGCAGCCCGGCATCGACGGCCTGCGCCAGACCGTGTTCGACGCCGCCCGCCATCACGGTGGACGCGTCACTGCCTTTGCCGTGCAGCGCAATCACGGGTCGCAGCGGCTTTGTCTGGCCCGGCGGACGGGCGATGGCCCAGTTGGTGGTCGCCCCGCCGCGCGCGGCGGAGACGAAGGAACCGGTCACCATCGTCGGCGCGGCCGCGGCCGGCGGAGCCGGATCGCGCGGTGGGCCGGGTGGCGGCGCCAACGGCACCTGGGTGGCGGCCGTCGATGCCGGCATCGCGTGAGATGTGCGGGGCTCTAACAGGATGTCGAGCCCGTAGGCGCCCACCGCCCCCACGGCCGCGCTGGCGCCGAGGCCGAGCAGGGCGCGTCGGCTCAAGTCGGGCATGCGGGCCATTATGCCCTGGCCGTTTGGCCGAAATGGCAATGCAGTACCACTTTGGCTGGCACGATGGCTACTCGTGACTGCAGCGGTTACTCCAAAAGGAGAACGTCGACGGTACGCGCTCGTCAGCGCCGCTGCCGAGCTGCTGTCCGAGGGCGGCTTCGAAGCGGTGCGACACCGGGCGGTCGCCCGGCGGGCCGGACTGCCGCTGGCGTCCACCACTTACTACTTCTCCTCCCTCGACGATCTGATCGCACGCGCCGTCGAACACATCGCGATGATCGAGGTGGCGCAGTTGCGGTCGCGGGTCAGCGGCTTGTCGCGGCGGCGCCGGGGGCCGGAGACCATCGCCGAGGTGCTGGCCGATCTGCTGGTGGGCGACGTGTCCGGCCCGGGCCGCACCGATCAGCTGATCTCGCGTTACGAGCGGCACATCGCGTGCACCCGGTTGCCCGCGCTGCGCGAGACCATGCGCCGCAGCCTGCGCCAGCGCGCCGAGGCGATCGCCGAGGCGATCGAGCGCTCGGGTCGTTCGGTGCACATCGAACTGGTGTGCACGTTGATCTGCGCGGTCGACGGTTCGGTGGTGTCGGCCCTGGTGGAGGGCCGGGATCCGCGCGCGGCGGCACAAGGTGCGGTGGTCGACCTCATCGAGGTGCTCGCGCCCATCGACCAGCGGCCCGTGCAGATCTGACCGACCGCTACGCGCCGACCGGATCCGCCGGCAGCGATGGCGTCACGATGTATCCGGTGTCCAGATCGCCGTAGATCGTCACGTCGCGGGGGCTTTGGTGGGCGTACAACGCCACATAGGCGCAGACCAGCTTCGACCGGATCCTCGGCGCGGCGCAGCTCGCTTTTGCGGTGTGCGGACGCGACGGCCCGGCGCAGCGCGACCCAACCGGCGTGCCCGGCCACGCGGAGCGGCACCGGGGCCTGGGCCAGCCGCTCGACGCCGTCCATCAGCAGCAACAGCTCGGATTTGAGCCCGTCCACGGTGCGGCCCGGCTTCGCCTTGTATTTCAGGGTCCGCTCCAGCCGGAACAGCGCGACGGTCGCCGCGTGCGGGTAGACCTCGATGGCGCGCCGGGCGGCCGCCGAGCGCGGATCGAGATCCAGGCCCAGCGCCGCGGCCAGCCGGCCCGCGCGCGGGCCGGCGGCGAACTCGGGCTTTCCGGTGTTGCAGGGGTGCGTACCGGCCTCGTACCTGCGGAAATCGCGGTTCAGTGCGGTCTCGGCGGGACGCTGGCCGGTCGGGTTGGTCACCACCAGGGGCGCGTCGAAGGCGACCAGGCAGCCGCCCCCCAGATACGGGCGCAGCGCGGCCAGGATCTCGTCGTCGTCGCGGACCGCGCACACGCTCACCAGCGCACCGCCCGAGTCGACGACTGCGACGCCGGTCGGGTTACGACCCGCCCAGGCGAGGTCGACGCCCGCGAAGTACATCCGCATAGGCTATGACCGCGACCGTAAGCTGTGTGTTCGTGAGGACCAAGTGAGCATTCCGAATGTGCTGGCCGCCCGGTACGCCAGCGCCGAGATGGTCGCGATCTGGTCGCCGGAGGCCAAGGTCGTCGCCGAGCGGCGGCTGTGGCTGGCGGTGCTGCGCGCGCAGGCGGAACTGGGCGTACCGGTGCCGGCCGAAGCCATCGCCGACTACGAGCGGGTGATCGAGGACGTCGACCTGGCGTCGATCGCGGACCGCGAGCGGGTGCTGCGCCACGACGTCAAGGCGCGCATCGAGGAATTCAATGCGCTGGCCGGACACGAGCACGTGCACAAGGGCATGACCAGTCGCGACCTGACCGAGAACGTGGAGCAGTTGCAGATCCGGCGCTCGCTGGAACTGGTCTTCGGTCACGGCGTGGCGGTCGCCGCGCGGCTCGCCGAGCGGGCCGTGGCCTACCGCGATCTGGTGATGGCCGGGCGCAGCCACAACGTCGCCGCGCAGGCCACCACGTTGGGCAAGAGGTTCGCCTCGGCGGCACAGGAGACGCTGATCGCGTTGACCAGGCTGCGGGAGCTGATCGACCGCTACCCGCTGCGCGGCATCAAGGGCCCGATGGGCACGTCGCAGGACATGCTCGACCTGCTCGACGGCGACGCGGCCAAGCTCGCCGAGCTCGAGCGGCGCGTGGCCGAATTCCTGGGATTCGCAACGGTATTGACCAGCGTCGGGCAGGTCTATCCCCGTTCGCTGGACCACGACGTGCTCTCGGCGCTGGTGCAGCTGGGCGCCGGGCCGTCGTCGCTGGCCCACACCATCCGGCTGATGGCCGGGCACGAACTGGTCACCGAGGGATTCGCTCCCGGACAGGTCGGCTCCTCGGCCATGCCGCACAAGATGAACACACGCAGCTGCGAGCGGGTCAACGGGTTGCAGGTGGTGCTGCGCGGTTACGCCTCGATGGCCGCCGAACTGGCGGGCGCGCAGTGGAACGAGGGCGACGTGTTCTGCTCGGTGGTGCGCCGAGTTGCGTTGCCGGACAGCTTCTTTGCCATCGACGGGCAGATCGAGACGTTCCTGACCGTGCTCGACGAGTTCGGCGCCTATCCGGCGGTGATCAGTCGCGAGCTGGACCGCTACCTGCCGTTCCTGGCCACCACCAAGGTGTTGATCGCCGCGGTGCGCGCCGGCGTCGGGCGCGAGGCCGCGCATCACGTGATCCGCGAACACGCGGTGGCCACCGCGCTCGCGATGCGCGAACACGGCGCCGAGCCCGACCTGATGGAGCGGCTGGCGGCCGACGAGCGGTTGCCGCTGGACCGGGCGGCGCTGGACGCCGCGCTCGCCGACAAGACGGCATTCACCGGCGCCGCCGGTGACCAGGTGGACGAGGTGGCGGCACAGGTGGACGCGCTGGTGAACCGCTACCCAGACGCGGCCAAGTACACCCCGGGTGCGATCCTGTGACGCTGGCCGGCGCGCTCGCGGAGATCGACTTCACCGATCTGGACAACTTCGCCAACGGTTTTCCGCACGATCTGTTCGCGATCCATCGCCGTGAGGCGCCGGTGTACTGGCATGCGCCGACCGACAACACCCCGGACGGCGAAGGCTTCTGGTCGGTAGCCACCTACGCGGAAACGCTTGAGGTCCTTAAGGATCCGGTGACGTATTCATCGGTCACCGGTGGCCCGCGGCCGTATGGCGGCACGCTCCTGCAGGACCTGGCGATCGCGGGTCAGGTGCTCAACATGATGGACGATCCGCGGCATTCGCAGATCCGGCGGCTGGTCAGCTCCGGGCTGACGCCGCGGATGATCCGGCTGGTCGAGGACGACCTGCGGACCAGGGCGCGCCGGCTGCTGGACGCGGTGGTGCCGGGCGAGCCGTTCGATTTCCTGGTCGACATCGCCGCTGAACTGCCGATGCAGATGATCTGCATCCTGCTGGGAGTGCCTGAATCCGAACGGCACTGGTTGTTCGAGGCGATCGAGCCGCAGTTCGACTTCGGCGGCTCGCGCAAGGCCGCGCTGTCGCAGCTGTCGGTCGAAGAGGCCGGGTCGCGGATGTACGAGTACGGTCAGCAGCTGATCGCGGCCAAGCGGGACAACCCGACCGACGACATGTTGTCGGTCGTGGCGAACGCGATGCTGGACGACGCCGACGGCGGGTCCGCCCTGTCCGACCTCGAGCTGTACCTGTTCTTCAGCCTGTTGTTCAGCGCCGGCGCGGAGACCACCCGCAACGCCGTCGCTGGCGGCCTGCTGGCGCTGGCCGACCATCCGCACCAATTGCGGTCTCTGCGCGACGATCTCGACGCGCTGCCCACGGCCGTAGAGGAGATGGTGCGGTGGACGTCGCCGTCGCCCTCCAAGCGCCGCACCGCCACCCGCGATGTCACGCTGGGCGGGCAGTCGATCGAGGCCGGACATAAGATACAGATCTGGGAAGGTTCGGCGAATCGCGACCCCGGCGTGTTCGAGAACGCCGACGAGTTCGATATCGCGCGAAAGCCCAACCCGCACTTAGGCTTCGGCCAGGGTGTGCACTATTGCCTGGGCGCCAACCTGGCCCGGCTGGAGCTGCGGGTCTTGTTCGAGGAGCTGCTGTCGCGGTTCGGCGGGGTCCGCGTCGTCCGGCCGGTTGAATGGGCCCGCAGCAATCGGCACACCGGCATCCGGCACCTCGTCGTGGAGCTACACGAACGACCGTGACGATCCCGTTCGCCGATGTCGAGCCCTCACCCGATGTGTTCGCCGCGGTGATGGCGACGGGAATCTTGTCGATCGGCGCGCACGACCACGGGTACCGGTTGATCAGCGACACGATGGGTGTCATCGCCACGGTCGGGCTGTTGGTTCTGGTCGCCCTGGTCGTTGCGAAGGTCGCCGTTCCCGGCCAGAAGCTGCGGTGGGACCTGACCGATCCCGATGTCACCCTGCGCCTGATCACTTTCGTCGCCGCCTGCGCGGTGATTGACACCCGCCTGTCGTCGAACGTGTGGGTGGCGCGGGTGCTCGGCGCGGTCGGCCTGGCCTGCTGGCTGGTGCTGATCCTATTCAGCGCGCGAAACATGTTGGCGCACCGGTGGACCGAGTTGCGCGATCGTGCCCACGGCCCCTGGCAGCTGGGCAGCGTGGGCACCTCCGGCTTGGCGATCGTGATCGCCCGGGCGGCCCGACAGACCGGCCATCACTGGTGGCTGGCGGTGGCGGTGGCCGGTTGGGTCGCGGCGCTGTGCATCTACGGCCTGATGACGTGGCTGACCCTCTGGCGGGTCGTCAACGAACGCCAGGACCGCGACGGCTTCGAACCCGACACGTGGATCCTCATGGGCGCCATGGCGATCGCCACGCTGGCCGGCGACAACATCCACGCCGTGGCTCCCGCCTGGCTGGCCGGTCCGGTGCGCGCGGTCAGCATCGTGACCTGGGTGACCGCCACGCTGTGGATCCCGCCGCTGATCTACTTTGCGCTGCACCGCATCAGGCGCCACCCCAACATGCTGCAATTCACCGGCGTGTGGTGGGCGTTCGTGTTCCCGCTGGGCATGTACTCCGCGGCCAGCTTCGCCATGGCGGTGGAGCTCCGCCAGCACCCGCTGCTCACCGTCTCGCTGGTGTTCTTCTGGGATGCGTTGGCCGCGTGGCTCATTGTGGTCGTCGCCGGGCTGCTGCTGGTGGCGCGGGCGCTGCTGCTAGCTCCCGCGCAGCGCGATGCCGGCCGACCGTAGTTCGAGGGCGACCAAGGCCCCGATGGTGGCCGGATCCTCGCGGCGCCAGCCGCCGACCGGATCCGCGCTGGCGGCGATCAACTTCCGGGGTGGGCGGTTGGTCAGTGCGCGCAACGCGAGCAGTTGCGCACCGGCCGGGGTCGCGGCCAGAGCGGTCACCGTGAGCTTGCGCCGAAAGAATCGCAGCCGCAGAAAGAGCCACGGCAGCGCCGCGATGAGGATCGGGACGGCAACGACGGCCATCGCGAGCAGCACCGCGAGCCAGCTCGCCGCGCTGTCCAGATCGTGGCCCGCCCCGGCGATGTCCAGCGCGGCGTGGCTGGCGGAGTTGAGCGGCTTGCTGACCGTGTCACCCACCACCGGGATGTGCTGGGCGCCGTGGCCGGCGGACTCGAGGTTGCCGGCGATGCCGTTCGCGCCGTTCTCCACCTGCCGGCCCGCATCGGCGATGGTGGCGATGGCGTCATAGACGGCCAGCCCGACGAGCAGCCAGAGCACCGTCCAGATGACGACGGCCAAGTCGCTGAACAGCTGGACCGCCAGCCGGCCGGGCCTGGTCGAGTAGGGCAGAAACCGCAGTGTCATAGCCCCGATCCCAGCACAAAGCGCGTTTGCGGGTGCCCGATAGGCTGACCGGATGCCTGCACTGTCCGACTACCAGCATCTGGCCAGCGGCAAGGTCCGCGAGCTGTACCGCGTCGATGACGAACACCTGCTGCTTGTCGCCTCCGACCGGATCTCGGCGTACGACTTCGTCCTGGACAGCACCATCCCGGACAAGGGCCGCATCCTCACCGCGATGAGCGTCTTCTTCTTCGGTCTCGTCGACGCCCCCAACCATCTGGCCGGTCCGCCCGACGACCCACGCATCCCCGACGAGGTGCTAGGCCGCGCGCTGGTGGTGCGCGAGCTGGAGATGCTTCCGGTGGAATGCGTGGCGCGCGGCTACCTGACCGGCTCGGGATTGCTGGACTACCAGGCGACCGGAACGGTTTGCGGCATCACGTTGCCGCCGGGACTCGTCGAAGCCAGCAGGTTCGCCGAACCGCTGTTCACCCCGGCGACGAAAGCCGCACTGGGCGATCACGACGAGAACATCCCCTTCGCCCGGGTCATCGAGCTGGTCGGCGCCGTGCCCGCAAACCAACTGCGCGACCGCACCCTACAGATCTACGTGCAGGCCGCCGATCACGCGCTACGGAAGGGAATCATCATCGCGGACACCAAATTCGAGTTCGGCACCGACCGCGACGGCAACCTGCTGCTCGCCGACGAAATCTTCACGCCGGACTCGTCGCGGTACTGGCCGGCCGACGAGTACCAGGTCGGCGTCGTCCAGAACAGCTTCGACAAGCAGTTCGTCCGCAACTGGCTGACCGGGCCCGATTCCGGCTGGGACCGCCACGGTACACAGCCCCCGCCACCACTGCCGGAGCACATCATCGCCGCCACCCGCGACCGCTATATCGAAGCGTACGAACGCATTTCCGGCCTGAGCTTCAACGACTGGATCGGCCCCAGCGCATGACCGAAGCGCACCTGGACGGCTCGGTGCCCCCGGTCGCCAAGCGGGTGGAGACTCGGCGTGAGCACCACGGCGACGTCTTCGTCGACCCGTACGAGTGGCTGCGCGAAAAGACCAACCCCGAAGTCATCGCCCATCTCGAGGCGGAGAACGCCTACGTCGACCACATGACCGCCCACCTCGAGCCGCTGCGGCAGCAGATTTTCGACGAGATCAAGGCGCGCACCAAGGAGACGGATCTTTCGGTGCCCACCCGGCAGGGCGAGTGGTGGTACTACGCGCGCACCTACGAGGGCAAGCAATACCGCGTCCAATGCCGTTGTCCGGTCGGCGGACCCGACGACTGGGTCCCGCCGACCCTGGACGAGGACACCGAGATCCCGGGCGAGCAGATCCTGCTCGATTCCAATGCCGAGGCCGAGGGGCACGAGTTCTTCTCCCTGGGGGCCGCGACGGTGAGCCTGGATGGGAATCTGCTGGCGTACTCCGTCGACACCCTCGGCGACGAGCGTTACACCCTGCGGTTCAAGGACTTACGCACCGGCGAGCTGTTCGCCGACGAGATCGTCGATATCGGTGCGGGGGCGACGTGGGCCGCCGACAACCGGACCGTGTACTACCTCACCCTGGACGACGCACACCGCCCCGACAAGGTGTGGCGGTATCGGGTGGGCTCCGGCGAAGAGGCCGAGCTGGTCTATCACGAAGAAGACGAAAAATATTGGCTCGGTGTGGGACTCACCCGCAGCGAGGCCTACGTCTTCATCGCCTCCGGATCCTCGATCACCTCCGAGTATCGCTACGCCGACGCCGCGGACCCGCAGGCGCAGTTCACCGTCGTGCTGCCGCGCCGCGAGGGCGTCGAGTACGCGGTCGAGCATGCCGTCATCGGTGGGCAGGACCGGTTCTTGATCCTGCACAACGACGGCGCGGTCAACTTCACCCTCACCGAGGCGCCGCTCGACGATCCGACACAGCAGCGCACCCTTATCCCGCACCGCGACGATGTTCGGCTGGACGGGGTCGACGCTTTCGCCGACCTCCTGGTCGTCAGCTATAGGCGCGAGGCGCTGCCCCGGATGCAGCTGTGGCCCATTAACGCCGATGGCACATATGGTCAGCCCGAAGAGATTTCATTCGACTCCGAGCTGATGACGGCCGGCCTGGCCGGCAACCCCAACTGGGAGGCTCCTAAGCTGCGGATCAGGGCGGGATCGCTGGTGGTTCCGGCCCGCGTCTACGACATCGACCTTGCCACCGGCGAACGCACCCTGCTGCGCGAGCAGCCCGTACTCGGCGATTACCGGCCCGAGGATTATGTGGAACGGCGTGACTGGGCGGTCGCCGACGACGGTACCCGGGTCCCAGTCTCCATCGTGCACCGCGCCGGCATCGAATTTCCGGCGCCCGCATTGCTTTACGGTTACGGCGCCTACGAGCTGTGCACCGACCCCAGCTTCTCCATCGCCCGATTGTCGTTGCTGGACCGCGGCATGGTGTTCGCCATCGCCCACGTGCGTGGCGGCGGTGAGATGGGCCGGCTCTGGTACGAGCACGGCAAACTGTTGGAGAAGCGGAACACCTTCACCGACTTCGTCGCGGTGGCACGGCATTTGGTGGATTCCGGCGTGACCCGGCCGCGTCAACTGGTGGCGCTCGGGGGCAGCGCCGGCGGATTGCTGATGGGGGCGGTGGCCAACCTGGCACCGGAGCTCTTCGCCGGAATCCTCGCGCAGGTGCCGTTCGTCGACCCGCTGACCACCATCCTGGATCCCTCCTTGCCGCTGACCGTCACCGAGTGGGACGAATGGGGAAACCCCTTGGCGGACAAGGAGGTCTACTCCTATATGAAGTCCTATTCCCCGTACGAGAATGTCGAGGCCAAGCGGTATCCGTCGATTTTGGCCATGACGTCGCTGAACGATACGAGGGTCTACTACGTGGAGCCGGCCAAATGGGTCGCGGCGCTGCGCCACGCCAACGGCGAGGGCAGCCCGGTCCTGTTGAAGACCCAGATGAACGCCGGACACGGCGGCGTCAGCGGCCGTTACAAGGGCTGGGAGGAAGCCGCCTTCCAATACGCGTGGCTGTTAGCGGCTGCCGACGGCGACCGCTACGGCGGCCGCCAGGAAGACGATCTCGACGCCGACCCGCAGCGGTAGCCTGGCCGTCATCGATTTCGGCGGATCGGGTATCCGGGGCGGGGCCGAATTGGCGGCGTGGTCGCTGGTGCACGGCTTTGCGACGCTGTGGCTCAACGATGCCGTCAACGATCAGATCAGGGCGACCGACCCGATGGAGACGGCGCGACGGATCGCGAGGATGCTGTTCGCCGGGTGATCCCGTTATTCGCCGGCGGGCTGGGCGGGCGGCTTCTTCGGCAGGAACGATGCCGGGATGATGGTGAACGCCACCAGGACGACGGCCAGCACAAACACCGCGGTGTAGGCGTGCGCCAGGTGGTGCGACACGTGGCTGGCCAGATCGGGGGCAAGCGGCTGTCGCGGCAGGGCGGCCGGGTCGGACGGCAGGCCGTGCTTGCCGGGGGCCGGGCGCACCCCGCCCATCTCATTCGCCGCCATCAGAGCCTCGTTGCGGTTGAACTGATTGGTCAGGATCACCGCCATGAGCGCGGCCCCAATCGACCCGCCAACCTGCTGGTTCACGCTGATCAGCGTCGTCCCGCGGGCAACCTGATGCGGCGCCAGCGCCTGCATCAGCGCCGCGGAGAGCGGCGTGGTGGTGAGGCCGATGCCCAGGCCCATGATCGCCAGCCCCGTCACCAAGACCGGTGAATACGCGGCCTGCTTCGCGACGCCGTAGGTGAAGACACCCAGCCCCACCGCCATGAGCGGCAGTCCGATCAGCACGATGTTGCCGGGCCCGCGCTTGTCCATGAAGGCCCCGCCGAGCGGCATGGTCAGCACCGCGCCGATCCCGATCGGCAGCATGTGCAGGCCGGACTGCATCGGCGTCTCGTGGCCGACGATCTGGAAGAAGCTCGGCACCAGCAGGCCGGTGCCGACCGAGGCGGCGCCGAACACCAGCAACGTCACATTCACCTGGGTGACCACCGGATTCTGGAACAGTCGCAGGTCGATCAGGGGGTGATCGGTGCGATACCAGGCATGCAGGATGAACGCGGCGATGAGGGCCACGCCGAGGAGGGCCGGGACCAACACGTAGCGGTCGGCGACGGTGTGCCGGCCCGGGATGGAACACACCCCACACAAGAAGATCGCCACGCCGGGCGACAAGAGCAGCGCGCCGGTGATGTCGAGCGCCTCCGACGGGGCCGAACGATCCTTCGGGAACATGATCGCGGCGAGGGCGAAGGCGGTCAGCCCGATCGGCAGGTTGATCAGAAAGATCCACTTCCAGCCGTAGGCGCCGATCAGCCAGCCGCCCAGGATGGGCCCACCGATGGGGCCCAGCAGAATCGGGATCCCGCCCACCGCCATCAGGCGCCCGACCCGCTTCGGTCCGGCCTCGCGCGTCAGGATCACGAAGCTCAGCGGCAACAGCATGCCGCCGCCGACGCCCTGGACAATCCGAAACAGGATGAGCAGCAGGATGTTTGGTGCGATCGCGCACAGCAGGGATCCCATCGTGAAGATCAGCACCGAACCCATGAACAGGCGTTTGGTGCCGAACCGATCCGCCGCCCATCCGGTTATCGGGATCACGGTGGCGAACGCGAGCATGTAACCGGCGATCGTCCACGAGACGATGGCCTGGGTGGACCCGAACTGCGCGATGAAGGTGCGCTGCGCGACGGCGACGACGGTGCTGTCCAGCACCGCCATGATGCAGGCCAGGCCGCACACCCCGGCGATCCGAAACAGCGCCGCGTCCAGCTTCTCGGGGTATTCATCCGAGCGCAGCGACGGTCCCGGAGCGGTAGGCAACGGGACATTGAGGGCTGCGGAGCGGGTCTTCTGCATGGCGCCGCTGAGCATATCCGCAGGGTTGCCCCGGCTGAAGGGTTTTTAAGCGTATTCGCTTATTCGCACGCGTGTAATTCGCGCCGCGAAGATTGCGTCTTGCACGGGCGCTAAACCGGCAAACGGCCTGGTCGCGTGGTTACGGGCAACAATCCTATTCGCCGGCGGTTTCGCTTGCCGGCTTTTTCGGCAAAAACCATGCCGGAATGAAGGTGCACACCACCAGTACGACGGCAATCACAAATACCGCGGTATAGGCCTGCGACAGATCGTGCACCACATTGCTCGCGAATCCGGGGGCGAGCGACTGCCGGGGTATCGCCGACGGATCGACCGGCACCCCGTCGAGGGCCGCCTTCTGATGCAGGGCGGCGAGCTTGTTTGCCGCGAGGATGTCGGGGCTCCGATTGAACTGGTTCGTCAGGATCATCGACATCAGCGCGGTGCCCATCGAGCCGCCCACCTGGTGGCTGACGCTCATCAGCGTCGTTCCCCGGGCGATCTGATGGGGCGCCAGCGCCTGCACGGAGGCGACCGACAGCGGCATCATCGTGCAGCCCATGCCGAGGCCCATGATCGCCAGACCGACGAGCAGGATGGGCAGGTAGTGGGCCTGGGTGGCCACCCCGAAGGCGAAGGCGCTCAGGCCGGCGGTGATCAGCGCGATCCCGACCAGCACGATCTTGCCCGGGCCCTGCCTGTCCACCAGCGGGCCGGTGAGCCGCATGGTCAGCATGGCGCCCAGCCCCTGGGGGATCATGTGCACGCCCGCCTGCATCGGCGTCTGGTGCAGCACCTGCTGAAAATAGCTCGGAAGCAGCAGTCCGGCGCCGAAGAAGGCGCCGGCGAACACCAGCATCGTCACGTTGGCGTGAGTGAGCACGGGGTTGCGGAAGAGCCGCAGATCAATCAGCGGGTGGTCGCCGTGACGCCACGCGTGCGCGACGAAGCCCGCGATCAATGCCAGCCCGATCGCCGCCGGTACCAGCACGTGGCGGTCGGCCACGGTGCCGCGGCCCGGGATGGAGGACACCGCGAACAAGAACGTGGCGAGGCCCGGCGAGAGCAGCAGCACGCCGACGGCGTCGAAGGTCTCCGACCGGGCCGGGTGATCCCGCGGGAAGATGATGGCCGCGAGCGCGATCGTGAGAAATCCGATCGGCACATTGATCAGAAAGATCCACCGCCAGCTCGAGGTGTCGATCAGCCAGCCGCCCAGGATCGGCCCGCCGATCGGGGCGAGCAGCATCGGGATGCTCAGGATCGACATCAGGCGCCCGAGCCGCCCGGGGCCCGCTTCGCGGGTCAGGATCATGAATCCCAACGGCAGCAGCATCCCACCGCCGATGCCCTGCACTACGCGAAAGACGATGAGCTGCACGATGTTTGCGGCAACCGCACAGAGCAGCGAGCCCAGTATGAACGCCACCACCGAACCCATGAAGAGGCGTTTGGTGCCGAACCGGTCGGCCGCCCAGCCGGTTATCGGGATCACCGTCGCCAGGGCGAGGGTGTAGCCGGTCATCGTCCAGGCCACGACCGCCTGTGAGGACGCGAATTGGTCGATGAAGGTGCGTTGCGCGACGCTGACGACGGTGACGTCCAGGATCGCCATCACGGTGGCCAAGATGCACACGCCGGAGATCCGCAACAGCGCGGCATCGAGCTTGTCGGGATATTCCCGTTCCTCGACGCCCGGCTGCCCGGTGTGGGCGTGGGGCAGCGGCGTTTTGGCCGCTGCGTACGAGGCCTCATCCATGGCGTTGCTTAGCATATCGAACTGATCACCTCGGCTGACGCGCACGGCGGTTGTCGTCAGCGCAGGTCTGACAACCGCCGAAATCAGTTATCGCGCTTGGGCGAGCGCATATACGCCTGCTGTCTGCGTGTCCTTCACCATTCCGACACTTGGAGTCGGCAAACTGCTGGTGTGTCTGGAAAATTGATCGTCTCGGTCTCGGGGATCGGTGACCGCACCCTTCCCGACGTCGAGGCGTTCTGCGCGAAAATGGATGCCCGCAAGGTACCGGTGTCACTGCTCGTGGCTCCCCGCCTGTCCGGTGACTACCGCCTCGACCACGACCCACAAACCGTCGAATGGCTGACCAACCGTCGTGCCGGCGGCGACGCCATCGTGCTGCACGGCTACGACGACGCCGCGACGAAAAAGCGCCGCGGCGAATTCGCCATCCTGCGGGCCCACGAGGCCAACCTGCGATTGACGGCTGCCGACCGGGTGCTCGAGCACCTCGGGCTGCGTACCCGGCTGTTCGCGGCGCCCGGCTGGGTGGTATCACCCGGCGTTGTGAAAGCGTTGCCGGACAACGGATTCCGTTTGCTGGCTGATCTGCATGGGATCACCGACCTGGTCCGCCACCACACCGTGCGCGCACGTGTCCTCGGCATCGGCGAAGGCTTCCTCACCGAACCGTGGTGGTGTCGGATGGTGGTGCTGTCCGCCGAGCGGATCGCTCGCCGCGGCGGCATCGTGCGGGTTGCGGTCGCAGCCCGTCACCTGCGCAAGCCCGGGCCGCTGCAGGCCATGGTGGACGCGGTCGACCTGGCTTTGATGCACGCCTGCACGCCCACCGTGTATCGCTGGGAGCCGGCCAAAGCGGTGCTCGACGCCGCCTGACCAAGCGCCTGCCCGACCTGCTCGTCGGGGCACTACCCTGGTCCGGCATGAGCGATTCTTCGGTTGCGGGGTTCGGCGCTGATGCCATCGTCGTCGGGGCGGGCCTGGCCGGCCTGGTCGCCGCCTGCGAACTGGTGGATCGCGGCTTACGGGTGCTCGTCGTCGATCAGGAGAACAGCGCCAACCTCGGCGGGCAGGCCTTCTGGTCCTTCGGCGGCCTGTTCTTCGTCGACAGCCCCGAGCAGCGCCGGTTGGGTATCCGCGACAGCCATGAACTCGCGTTGCAGGACTGGCTCGGCACGGCGGCCTTCGACCGTCCCGAGGACTACTGGCCACGCCAATGGGCGCACGCCTACGTCGATTTCGCCGCCGGGGAGAAACGCAACTGGCTACGGTCGCGGGGGCTCAAGCTCTTCCCGCTGGTGGGCTGGGCCGAGCGCGGGGGGTATGACGCACAGGGACACGGCAATTCGGTTCCGCGCTTCCACATCACCTGGGGCACCGGACCCGCGCTGGTCGAAATCTTCGCCCGTCAGCTGCGCGACCGCTCGTCGGTGCGGTTTGCGCACCGCCACCAGGTCGACGAGCTGATTGTCGAGGGCGAGGCGGTGACCGGCGTCCGCGGTACGGTGCTGGAGCCCTCGGCCACGCCCAGGGGAGTTGCGTCATCGCGAAAAGCGGTAGGACAGTTCGAGTTTCGCGCCGACGCGGTAATCGTTACGAGCGGCGGCATCGGCGCCAATCATGAACTGGTGCGCAAGAATTGGCCCAAGCGGATGGGCCGCGTTCCCGAGCAACTGCTGAGCGGGGTGCCGGCCCACGTCGACGGCCGGATGATCGCCATCTCCCAGCGGGCCGGCGCGCGGGTCATCAACCCCGACCGGATGTGGCACTACACCGAGGGCATCACCAACTACGACCCGATCTGGCCGCTGCACGGGATCCGGATCATTCCGGGTCCGTCGTCGCTGTGGCTGGACGCGAGCGGCAGGCGGCTGCCGGTCCCGCTCTACCCCGGCTTCGACACGCTGGGCACCTTGGAACACATCACCAAATCCGGGTTCGACTACACCTGGTTTGTGTTGAACGCCAAGATCATTGAGAAGGAGTTCGCGCTGTCCGGTCAGGAACAGAATCCCGACCTGACCGGCCAGAGCGTGCGCGAGCTGCTGCGAAACCGGGCGCGTTCCGGGCCGCCGGGGCCGGTGCAGGCGTTTGTGGACCGCGGCGTGGACTTCGTCAGCGCGAACTCGTTGCGCGACCTGGTGACCGCGATGAACAAGCTGCCCGACGTGCAGCCGCTTGACTACGCCACGGTGGAGGCCGAGGTCACCGCCCGCGACCGGGAGGTGGCCAACAAGTTCAGCAAGGACGGCCAGATCACGGCGATCCGCGCGGCTCGCAACTATCTGGGCGACCGGCTGGGCCGGGTGGTGGCGCCGCACCGGCTGACCGACCCGAAGGCCGGGCCGATGATCGCGGTCAAGCTGCACATCCTGACCAGAAAAACGTTGGGCGGCATCGAAACCGACCTTGCCTCACGGGTATTGAAGGCCGACGGCACGCCGCTGAGCGGCCTGTACGCCGCCGGCGAGGTGGCCGGGTTCGGTGGCGGCGGCGTGCACGGCTATCGCGCCCTGGAGGGCACCTTCCTGGGCGGCTGCATCTTCTCCGGCCGCGCCGCCGGGCGCGGCGCCGCCGACGACATCACCTAGCCAGCGGGGAGCGCCACTTGTCGTCGAGCGTCACGCCAGCGTGACCGCCGGACGCGAGCGTCACGCCAGCGTGACGCCGGCTAGAACGTGACGGCGTCTTCCTCGGGCAGCACCTGGAAGTCGGTGCTGGTCATCTCGGTCAGGCGTCCGTAGTAGATGCCCCGCGCCTCCGGGGCGATGATCCCCTGGTGAATGGGAACGGCGCGCTCCGGGGCCACCGCACGCAGGTAATCGACCGCCTCGGACACCTTCATCCACGGCGCGGCCGCCGGGGTGGCCAGCACGTCCACCGGCTCGTCGGGCACGAAGAGCGCATCACCGGGATGCATCAGCCGCGCGCGGTGGCCGGCGTCGCCCACCAGAAACGAAATGTTCTCTATCACAGGGATTTCCGGGTGAATGACCGCGTGTTTGCCGCCGACCGCACGAACCGTCAGTTCACCGATGTGCAGCTCGTCGCCGACGTGCACCTCGCGGCAGGGCGCGCCGAGTTGCGCGGCGGTCTGCGGATCGGCGTACAGCGCCGCATCCCGGTTACCCTCAAGCAATGCCGGCAGCCGTTTGGCGTCGACATGGTCGGGATGCTGATGGGTGATCAAGATGGCGGTCAAGCCGGTGATTCCCTCGAATCCGTGCGCGAAGGTACCGGGGTCAAAGAGCACGCGGGTGTGGTCGAACTCGGCAAGTAGGCACGAATGGCCGAAATGCGTCAGTTGCATATCTACGATTGTGCCTTGATGGACAAGCTGCCGATGCGCGTAATCCTGGCCACGATGCTGGTCGCCGGCACTTTCGCAGTTGCTCTGATCGTCGTCGTTCCTGCGCACGCGGAGCCGGAGACCTGCCCGGGGCTGTGCGACCGGATCCCGAACACCGCGTGGATCGATCAGCACGCCGTCCCCCTGGACGCGGTGTACCACTGGCCCGCTCTGGCCGGCCAGGCCGTGCAGACCACCGGTTCGGCGCCCGGCCCGCGGTTCCGGTTCGAGGAGCTGTGCGCCGCGCCGGCGATACCCCAGGATCCCCGCGACTCGGCCGTGGCCGCCCGCGCGACGGTGCAGCATCCGGACGGGCAATGGCTACTGCAGGCCCAGGTTCTGCACTGGCGCGGTGACACCTCCCACGGTGGGGCCATCGCGACCACGGCGTTCAGCAACGCCGTCGCCGCGCTGCGGGCCTGCCAGCAGCGCGCACCGCAGCAGTCACCGTCGCTGACCACCGATGAATCGACTCGGATGGCCGCCGTGATCAGCGGCCCGGTGGTGATGCACACCTACCTGTTCGCCCACCCGGCCAGCAGCACGATCAGCGAGGTCACGCTGTGGTCGACGGCCCCGCCGCAGACGGCCTGGCCGGCCATGGCGGACGATCCGGTGCTCAATGCCATGAGCGCGCCCCTGTGCGAGGCCTACATCGCCTCGTGCCCGTGACCCCGAGCTGCGCTTTCGCCGGTAGAGTTGGCGCCGAAACGCCAACTGAGGAGGAGCGCCGGTGGCCCGGGTGATCGTGAGCGTGATGCCCAAAGCGGAGATTCTCGACCCGCAAGGTCAAGCGATTGTGGGAGCGCTGGGTCGCCTCGGACATCCGGGAATCTCAGAAGTTCGGCAAGGCAAGCGCTTTGAGCTCGAAGTGGACGACAGTGTCGACGATTCGGCGCTCGCCGAGATCGCGGAATCGCTGCTGGCGAATACCGTGATCGAAGACTGGACGATCAGCCGGGAGACGCAGTGACGGCACGCATCGGGATCATCACCTTTCCCGGCACACTCGACGATGTGGACGCCGCCCGCGCGGCGCGACGGGTCGGTGCCGAGGCGGTCAACCTGTGGCATGCCGACGCCGATCTGCGGAGCGTGGACGCCGTGGTGGTGCCCGGCGGCTTCTCCTACGGCGACTACCTGCGCGCCGGTGCGATCGCCCGGTTCGCCCCGGTGATGACCGAGGTGGTGGAGGCCGCGCGGCGAGGGATGCCAGTGTTGGGCATCTGCAACGGTTTCCAGGTGCTCTGCGAGGCCGGGCTGCTGCCCGGGGCGCTGACCCGCAACGTGGGCCTGCACTTCATCTGCCGCGACGTGTGGTTGCGGGTGGCCTCGACCTCGACGGCGTGGACGTCGCGATTCGAGCCCGACGCCGATCTGCTGGTCCCGCTGAAGTCCGGCGAGGGGCGCTACGTGGCGCCGACCGAGGTGATCGAGGAGCTCGAGGGCGAGGGGCGGGTGGTGTTCCGGTACCACGAGAACGCCAACGGGTCGCTGCACGACATCGCGGGGGTCAGTTCCGCCAACGGCCGTGTGGTGGGGCTGATGCCGCATCCCGAGCACGCCATCGAGGCACTGACCGGTCCTTCCGACGACGGCCTGGGCCTGTTCTATTCGGTGCTGGATGGTGTGCTCGCCGGCTGAGCGGAAACGCCTGCGGCATCACGCAATTCGGCAAATGACGCGGCGATGGCATCCGTCGCCTCGTGCGGGTCGTTGAACGTCTGGTCGTCGGTGAGCACCGCGACGCCGAGCCGGTCCACGTAACTCCATACGGTGATGTTGACCGGGGCGCCGGGCGACAGCACGCCGGTGGAATAGATCTCGCTGACGGCCGCGCCGCCGAAGTGGCCGCGCTCGCGCGGCCCCACCACGCTGGACACCGCGACGTTCATCAGCTTGTTCGGCGCGTCGCGCAGTCCCAGCCACCGAAATGCGGCGGGCGCGAAGGCGGCCGGAAGGTAGGCCATCATTTTCCCGTAGAGCTCCGGGCCGAGGACCTCGTGGTCTTCCTTGGCGATCGTGGTGGCCAGGGCGACCAGCCGGGCGCGCTCCGTGGGGTCGGTGACGTGGACCGGCAGCGAGATCATCAGCCCGCTGATCTCGTTGCCGGTGATCCGGTCCGACTTGTCGGTGGCCGTCGGCACCGAGGCGATGATCGGGCGCTCGGCCGCGCCGTCGTACGCGAGCAACAGCGTTCGCAGCCCACCGGTCGCCATCGCCAGCACCACATCGTTCACCGTGATTCCCAACGCCTTTGCCGTCGCTTTCACCTCCGGCAGCGACAACGACGTGCTGGCGAACCGCCGTTGCGGCGAGACGCGATGGTTGAGGAACGTCGGCGGTGCGTCGAACGCCTCGGCCAGGTCGGGGTGAGGCCCGCGCTCTTTCGACCGCCGGCGCACCCGCATCATGCCGACGGCCGCGTCCTTGAGCAGCCGGGGCAGTTCACCGATCTGGCGGACGTGGTCGCGCGCCGCCGCACGCAGCAGGTCGGCCGTGGACGCGGTGACACCGGCCTCGTCGTTGTCGCGCTCGTCGGTGTGCCCGTCGCGCAGGTCCATCGCGCGGGCCAGCAGGTTGACCGATGCGACACCGTCGGCCAGCGCATGGTGAACCTTGCCGATCAAGGCGAATCGGCCACCGGCCAGCCCCTCGGCGAAATGGAACTCCCACAGCGGGCGACTGCGATCCAGGGGAGTGGACGCCACTTCGCCGATCACCCGATCGAGCTCACGCCGGCCACCCGGCGCCGGCACCTGCACCCGCCGCAGGTGATAGTCCAGGTCGACGTCGCAGTTCTCCTGCCACATGGGGTGATGTAGATGCCAGGGAATGTCAACGAGCTTGTAGCGCAACGGTTCTAGAAGATGGAGGCGACGACGCACATGGTGACGGAACACCTCGAAACCGAAATCGCCGTCGAAGTCGGCCGGGTCGATGACGGCCACCTTCAGCGTGTGCGTGTGCAGATTGGGCGTCTCGCTGTAGAGCAGCATCGCGTCCATGCCGTTGAGCCTTTTCACACGCCACCTCCAGCGACCCGGGCGCCGTCAGCCCAGGATCGGGAACCGGCGCTCGCCGGCGAGCCGCTGCAGCGCGGCTTCCATGACGGCGCGTACGTGGGCGTCGACCTCGTCGACGTCGGGGTCGGCACCGAACCGGGCGGTGACGTCGATCGGCTCGAGAACCTCGGTGACGACCTTTGCCGGCAGGGGCACGTTGGGCGGGAAGATGACGCTCAGTCCGAAGGGGAATCCGACGCTGATCGGCAGGATGTCCATCCGTGCCTTGGTTAGCCCGAGCTTGCGGGCCAGCCAGTTGCCCCGGGTCAGGAACAACTGGGTCTCCTGGGCGCCGATGGACACGGTCGGGACGATGGGAACCCCGGCTTCGATTGCGGTCCGCACGTAGCCGGTGCGTCCGTTGAAGTCGATGGTGTTGGCGCTGAAGGTGGGCCGGTAGGAGTCGTAGTCGCCGCCGGGGAACACCAGCACCACCGCGCCGGAATGCAGGGCGGTGGCGGCGTTTTCACGGCTTGCCTCGATCACCCCGAGGCGGCGCAGCCAGCCGTCCAAAGGCCCGATGAACAGTCCGTAGTGGCCCAGCGTGTAGACCGGTCGGTCGTAGCCGAACCTGTTGTAGAAGGCGGGCGAGAAGATCAGCACGTCCGGGGTCAGCATGCCGCCCGAGTGATTGGAGACCACCAGGGCTCCGCCCGACGCCGGGACGTTGTCGATGTTGCGCACCTCGGCCCGGTAGTACCGCTTGATGGCCGGTCCGAGCACCTTCGCCACCTGTTCGGTGAAAGCCGGATCCCATTTTGCGGTTTCGTGGTTGTCCGCCGCGTCCACACCGTTACCCTTCATGGCTCCCGCCGTCCGTTTCTGCACCCTTTGCTATTAATTGCCGGTGTGACGCCGGTCTCAAACCTGAGCCTTCGATCGACATATGCTACTCTCCATTTAAGAGAATGTCATATCCGTTTGCTGGGGGGCGAACGCGTAGCGGGGGAGCATGTCCGAAAAGGTTCTGGTCACGGGGGGTTTCGGACTTGTCGGCTCGCAAACGGTGCGGCGGCTAATTGCGGACGGCCATCGCGTCGTCGCGACCGACCTGGGCACCGCCCCCCAGCGCAAAGCCGCGGCGGCGCTGCCGGCCGGCGCCGAGGCACGCTGGGCGGATCTGACCGAGCCGCATCAGGTTGATCGGCTGCTCGCCGAGACGTCGCCCACCGCCATCGTCCACCTGGCCGCGGTGATCCCGCCGCTGATCTATCGCCAGCCCGCGCTGGGGCGTCGCGTCAACGTCGACGCGACCGTCACGCTGTTGCGCGCGGCGCAGTCGAGGCCGCATCCGGTCCGGTTCATCCAGGCGTCGAGCAACGCCGTGTACGGCGCGCGCAACCCGCACCGGCATCACGAGCTGTTGCGCCCGGACTCCCCGATGAATCCGGCCGACCTCTACGGCGCGCACAAGGCCGAAGCGGAACAGCACCTGCGGGCGTCGGATCTCGAGTGGGTCATCCTGCGCCTGGCCGGGGTGATCAGCGTCGAGCCGGACGCCATGCCGTTCAGCGTCGATGCGTTGTTCTTCGAGAGCGCCCTGCCGGCCGACGGCCGCATTCACACCGTCGACGTCCGCGATGTCGCGCGCGCGTTCGCCGCCGCGGTCACCGCGGATGTCGCCGGTGAGACGCTGCTGATCGCGGGCGACGAGTCGCACCTGCTTCGGCAGGGGGAGGTCGGTAAGTCGCTGGCCGCCGCGCGGGGTCTGGTCGACGTCCTGCCGGGCGGCCGGCCGGGCGATCCGGACAGCGACGACGACTGGTTCGTCACGGACTGGATGGATACCGTTGGGTCCCAGCAGCTCCTGCGATTCCAGAGCCATGCGTGGCCGGACATGCTCGCCGAGATGCGCGCGGCCGCCGGGTGGCGGCGCTACCCGATGCGGCTGATCTCGCCGCTGGCCCGACGGTTCCTCAAAAGCCGTGCGGCCTATCGGAATACGCCCGGGCGCTACGCCGATCCGTGGGGCGCGATCCGGGCCCGGTTGGGTGAGCCGCGCCCGGATGCCCCGTCGACGTAAGTAGTCGGTCTGACACGTCAGCCGGCGTCGCGCAGCAACGGCCGTTCCGTGGACGGCAATTCGACGGTGGGGCTCAGCTCGCCGAAGAGCTCGGTGGCGTCCGCGACGGTCCGATCGACGAACGACGCGAAATCGTTGAAGGAGGCGCCGTTTCGGATCCATTGCGACTTGCGGGCCGTCACGCCGATGCGCTGCGGGTCCGACGAGCCGTGCACGATCGCGGTGACCCCGCGGTCCAGGCGGTTCCACCGATCGCAGAAGTACGTCAGCCACGGGCGGTCGGCCGCCGGGAAATAGCATCCGGGAGTCACGCGGATGACCAACACGTCGTCGTGCGCGGGCGAAATCTCGAAGTGAACGTGCAAGCGCCGCGGGGTGTTGGTGACGAAGAAATATTCGCCGTCGTGGTGGCCGCGAAAATAGCGCCGCCCGCGGGTGCGCAGGTAGCGTTCGACCAGGTTCGCGCACAGCTGCTCATTCGTCATGAGTTCGATGGTGCTGCCCGCGGCTTGGGGAATGCTTGGAGCCGAGCGAAGCGGCACCGAAGAATCTGTTGAGAATTGGCTGAGCGAGCGCGGCCTTCCAGAAGTTTTGGCCCCGCTCAGCTGGGCTCGCGCCGTTCCACGATGCCGGCGCCGGGGCCCGGCACGGTGCGCGGCAGCGTGACCGAGAACCTGTACCTCTCGGGTCGGTAGTGAAACTCCACGACCTCGAGGGGTTTGTCGTCGTGGTCGTAGCTGGTGCGTTCGAGCACTAGCACGGGAGACCCCAGCGGCAGGTTCAGGGCGCCGGCCACCTCCAGCGACGCGCCGGCCGCATGAATCTCGTAGTTAGCTCGAGAGATCGGGACTTCCAGCCGGCGCTCCCACATCGTGTAGGTGCTTTCCATCGCCTGAGCGGTCTGCTCGTCGGTCGCGCTCTTCAGCAGTGGTTCCACCGCCGCGCCCAAGCCCGGTGGCAGGTAGGCGATCATCAGGGCGAGCGGCTGGTCACCGTCGCGAAAACGCCGGTGCACACACAGGACTTTGGGCAGGCCCAGTGCTTCGGCAATCCGTTGCGGGGCGTCTTCGACGCGGTGCGACAGGACGTCGACGTTCGGCGTGATGCCGGAGGCGGCGAGTACCTCGGTGATGGTGCGCACGCCGGGCCCGAGTTCTTGTTTGACCGGGTTGGCCACGAACGTGCCCAGGCCCTGCTTTCGGACCAGCCATCCCTGGCGCTCGAGCAGCCCGACCGCCGCGCGCACGGTCACCCGGCTCACGCGGGTGCGATCGATGAGCTCTCGCTCGGTCGGTAATCGTGCGCCGCGGGGCAGGCGCTGCTTGACGATGGCCGCCTTGAGGGCTTCGGCGAGTTGGGTGCTGGCCGGCACGCTGCCGCGGGATATCCGGAGGTCGGCGGAGTCGAGGTCCAGCTGATCGGGAGCCACGAGATGTATTAAAACGTTCTATGCGCGGGGCGTAAAGCAACGCGTCCCGGTGCGGGGCGCCCCGTCGACCGGATTACACTGGTGCCGAATGCTTTTCGCGCGTTTGCGTGGGTGAGGAGGACCGAAGGTGGCACTCACCGTGGAACGGTTCGACCACGTCGTCCTGAATTGCCGCGACGTCGAGGCCACCGCCGGGTGGTACGAGCGGGTGCTGGGCATGCGGCGCGAGACGTTCGGGCCGTCGGGGCGAACGGCGCTGCGCTTCGGGGATCAGAAGATCAACCTGCGACCGGTCGGTGCGTCGGCCGACGATCCCGACTGGTTCACCGGGGCGATCGAGGCTGCCGGCTCCGCGGACCTGTGCTTCATCACCCGCGCCAGCCCGGATGACGTCCGCGCCCACCTCGCCGCGTGTGGCGTGGACGTGATCGCAGGACCCGTCACCAAGACCGGGGCGCTGGGCGAGATGACCTCGCACTACTGCCGTGACGTCGACGGCAACCTGATCGAGATCGCCGTCTACTGAGGGTCGGCCAGCGGGTAGAGGGCCGGCAGATTGATCACGATGGCCTCCTGGCTGCTGCGCGCGATCACCACCTCGGCGGTGGTGTGTGGATCCGGGTTTTCCTCCCGGTGCGGCAGATACGGCGGGATGAAGACGTAATCGCCGGGCGCGGCGGCGATGCGGACCTCTCCGGTGCCGTCATGGAAGACGAATTCCGGGTTGCCGCTTCGTATATAGATGGCGGTCTCGGAGTCACCGTGATGGTGGTTGTCCGAAGCCGATTGCGGCGCCGCGTGCGTCTCGCCCATCCAGAGCTTCTCCGCGCCGACCGAGCTGCCGGACAGGGCGGCGAAGCGCCGCAATCCCTCCGATTGTGCTGTGTCGGAGCTGATTTCCGATGCCTTGATGTGGCGTACCCGGTTATTCCTACGGGCTGAGCGGGACGGATGCCTCGGCCGTGTAGCACAGGAAGGTCAGCGTCTCCTGAAGATAGAGCTGCACGTTGTCCGCGTCATGACTGGTGTACCCGATCGACACGTCGTGCCCTAATTGCAGATCGAAGTCGCCGCCGCGGGTGGTCAGCACGAAGGCGCCGTCGATGGCCGGCGCCCAGATGATGTCCCCGGGGACCAGCCGGTCGATGTGCTCGAGGATCGGATAGCCGTGCTCGGTCGTTTCGCTGACCTTCGTGTAGACGTCGGCGGACAGCAGCACCGAGTAGGGTCCGTCGACGCCGGCCAGCCGGAGTTTGGAGATCGCCTGGGTGATGACGTCGGGAATCTCGCGCGGATCCGCCGGCAGGGTCAGCGACTTGTTCGAACTGGCGGAGCGGATGCCCTCGATGGACGCCGCGGCGTAGCCCTCGAATATGGCCCGGTCTTCCACGAACGCCAGCTTCTTGGCGGCCTCCTTGACCGGGTCCCAGTCGGAGTCGTTGGCTCCGCGCTCGACGTTGTCGATCTCGTAGCGCGACAGCGTGAACGGAACCCGCAGTCGGACAAGGGGTTTGCTTTCCCGTAGGTGGGCCTCAACACCCTCGGTGGGGGCGGCCACGCTTGCCAGCCGACCGGTGCTCACCGCGGCGGTGACCGGCCCGCCCGGCTCGCTGACGTCGACCACCCGGCGCCCGGCGATGTGGCGTTTGAAGGTGCGGGTGGCCTCCAATTCGATTTCTTCCCAAGCTGCTTCGGTGACCGGTGCCAGGTCGCGGTAGAGGTTGTTCATGACGTGGGTCCTTTCAGGCTGCCGATCGAAAGTGAGCCGTTCTGTGTAACAGGCGTTTCCGCCACCGGCGCTGCGGGCAGCGGCGGTGGATCGTCGAGAAAGTCGAGGGTGGGGGAGAAGAACAGTCCGCCGGTGACGGCCGTGGAGAAGTCCAGGATGCGGTCGGTGTTGCCCGGCGGGTCGCCGAGGAACATGTTGCGCAGCATCCGTTCGGTGACTTGCGGCGTGCGCGAATAGCCGATGAAGTACGTGCCGTATTCGCTCTTGCCCAGCTCGCCGAACGGCATGTTGTGCCGCACGATCTTCAGTTCGGTGCCGTCGTCGTCGGTGATCACGTTGAGGGCGATGTGCGCGTTGCTCGGCTTGACGTCGTCGTCGAGCTCGATGTCATCGAGCTTGGTGCGGCCGATCACGCGCTCCTGCTCGGTGACCGGGATCGAATTCCACGACGACATGTCGTGCAGGTACTTCTGCACGTGCACATAGCAAGAGCCGGCGAAGTCGGGGTCCTCGTCGCCGACCGCGGTGGCGCTGGTGGCGAGTGCGCCGTCCGGGTTCTCGGTGCCGTCAACGAATCCGAGCAAGTCGCGGTTGTCGAAGTAGCGGAAACCGTGCACCTCGTCGACCACGGTGACCGCACCGGCCATCGATTTGAGGATCCGGTCGGCCAGCTCGAAGCAGACGTCCAGGCTCTCGGCCCTGATGTGGAACAACAGATCGCCGGGTGTGGCGGGAGCGGTGTGCCGCGGCCCGTGCAGCTCGGGAAACCGATGCAGTTCGGCGGGCCGCGGTCCGGAGAACAGGCGATCCCAGGCGTCGGAGCCGATCGAGGCGATCGCCGACAATCGCTTCTGCGGTTCGCGGAAACCGATGGCGCGCACCAGCCCGGGGATGTCGGGCAGCGCGTCGTGCACTGCCGTCTCGCCGCCGTCGTCGATGGTCACCACCAAAAAGATCGCCGCGGGGGTCAGCGGCGCAAGGATGGGTTGCGGCTGGACGGGAGGCACGTGGTCGACCCTAACGTGAACCGCGCAACGACGGACAGCCATGATGTTCAACATGTCCGGCGGGCCTCGAAACCAGGCGAAGTCCTCAGCGAGCGCGCAAGGACTCTGCGATTTCATCGACGCCTCTCCGTCGCCATTTCACGTGTGCGCCACGGTGGCCGCTCGGCTGATCGCTGCCGGATACACCGAACTGAGCGAGGCTAAACACTGGCCGTCCGAGCCCGGGCGCTACTTCACCGTGCGGGCGGGCTCGCTGGTCGCCTGGAATTCCGACGGCGCCGACGGGCCGTTCCGAATCGTGGGAGCGCACACCGACAGTCCCAACCTCCGGGTCAAGCAGCATCCCGACCGGGTGGTCGCCGGCTGGCGGGTGGTGGCGCTGGAACCCTATGGGGGCGCGTGGCTCAACTCGTGGCTGGACCGCGATCTGGGCGTCAGTGGTCGCCTGTCGGTGCGGGCGGACGACGAAGCCGGCGGGATCGCGCACCGGCTGGTGCGCATCGACGAGCCGATCCTTCGAGTCCCGCAGCTGGCGATCCATCTGGCAGAGGACCGTAAGTCCCTGACGCTGGACCCGCAGCGGCACGTCAACGCGGTGTGGGGTGTCGGGGACACGCCGCGGTCATTCGTCGATTACGTTGCGGAGCGTGCCGACGTGGCGGCAACCGACGTGCTTGCGGCCGATCTGATGACTCACGACCTGACTCCCGCCGCGGTGATCGGCGCCGACGCCAGCCTGCTGAGCGCGCCCCGGCTGGACAACCAGGCCAGTTGCTACGCGGGGCTGGAGGCGCTGCTGGCCGTGGAACGGGCCGGGGCTCACCTGCCCGTGTTGGTGATTTTCGATCATGAGGAGGTCGGCTCGTCGTCGGATCACGGCGCGCAATCCGACCTGCTGGGCACCGTGCTGGAGCGAATCGTGCTGGCGGCCGGGGGTAGCCGCGAGGATTACCTGCGCCGGCTGCCGGCCTCGCTGTTGGCCTCGGCGGACATGGCGCACGCCACCCACCCCAACTACCCGGAGCGACACGAGCCCGGTCACCCGATCGCGGTCAACGCCGGGCCGGTGCTCAAGGTGCACCCGAATCTGCGCTACGCCACCGATGGCCGCACCGCCGCGGCGTTCGCGCTGGCCTGCCGGCAGGCCGGAGTGGAGTTGCAGCGCTACGAACACCGGGCCGACCTGCCGTGCGGATCGACGATCGGACCGTTGACCTCGGCGCGCACGGGCATCCCCACCGTCGACGTCGGCGCCGCTCAACTGGCTATGCATTCCGCGCGGGAGTTGATGGGCGCGCACGACGTGGCCGCCTACTCGGCCGCGATGCAGGCTTTTCTGTCACCCCGCTGACCTACGATCCGGCCATGACGCTCAACGTAGAAATGGTCACATTCGACTGCAACGACCCCGCGGGTCTGGCCGGTTGGTGGGCCGAGCAGTTCGGTGGTACGACGCAGGAGTTGCTCGCCGACGAGTTCACCGCGGTGACGTTGGGGGAGGGACCCAAACTCGGATTCCAGAAGGTGCCCGACCCCACTCCCGGGAAAAACCGCGTGCACCTCGACTTCAGCGCCGCCGACGTCGACGGCGAGGTGACGCGGCTGAAGGCCGCCGGAGCCGGCGAGGTCGGCCGGCACAGCTTCGGCGACAACTTCCGCTGGGTGGTGCTGGCCGACCCCGAGGGCAACGTGTTCTGCGTCGTGGGGCAGTAACTCGCCCTCAGCCCTGGGCGAGGAAAAGCGGGTCGTAGCGGATCACGTTCTCCACGACGATCCCGTCGCGGGTGCGGACCCGGTCGATGCCGCGGATCTCGAACGGTCCGTCCGGGCCGGTGCCGCGGCCGACGTAGTGCAAAAACACCAGCTCCTCGCCTTCGGCGGCGGCTGGCACGGTGGCGCTGTCGACCACCTCGAGCTTCAAATCCGGTGCAGCGGCCAGTATTTCGGCGATCTTCGCCGTGTAGGGCTCGATGCCGCGAACCGGCTCCGGATCGCCGGGCCAGTAGCCCACAATGTCCTCGGCGAGGATGTCGAAGCCGCGCGACATGGTGGGTGCGGCCCAGTATGCCGCGAAAACCTCGGCGCTGAATTTCGGGGCGGATTGAACGTCCGTCATGGTTCCTCCTTGGATCGGGCGCTCCGATCGAGCGCGTAGGGCAAGCGTGTCGGCGCGCTGTGCGGCCGCGCAATTACCTCCGAGGTCATCGCAGTGAATGCGCCCGCGTGGTTACCGTTGCCTGGTGAGCCATGCGGCGGTTGGTGAGTTGTTGCGCGAATGGCGGACGCGCCGACGGGTGAGCCAGCTCGATCTGTCGCTGAGCGTCGGTGTGTCGGCGCGGCATCTGAGCTTCATCGAGACGGGACGCTCGCGCCCCAGTCCGGAAATGGTGCTCACCCTGGCCGACGGCCTTGATATCCCGCTGCGGGAACGCAACACACTGCTGCTCGCCGCCGGTTTCGCGCCGCGCTACCAATCGCGTCCGTTCGAGGATGCCGCGCTCGCCCCGGCTCGGGACGCGGTGCAGCGCCTGCTCGACGCGCACCACCCCTACCCGGGCATCGTCATCGACCGGTGCTGGAACATCGTGGGGACCAACGCGGCGGCCTCCGCGCTGACCGCCGGCCTACCCGAGGAGCTGCTGGGGCCGCCGGCCAACGTCTACCGGTTGTGCTTGCACCCCGACGGCCTGGCGGGGCGAACGCTGAATTTTGCGGACTGGGCGGGTTATCTGCTGCACCAGCTGCGGCGCACCATGGCGCTCACCAGCGACCCGGGATTGGCGGCACTCGATGAGGAGGTACGCGACTATCCGGGGGTCGCGGCCGCGGCCGAAGCGCGGCGCGGGACCCCGGACAGCGCGTCGCTGCTGATTCCGTTCGTTCTCGACGCCGGCGGGGGCCGACGCCTGTCGATGTTCACGACGCTGACGACGTTCGGGACGCCACTCGACGTCACCCTGTCCGAACTGGCCGTCGAATTGTTCTACCCCGCCGACACCGAAAGCGCGGACCTGCTCCGCGGCGGATAGGTCCCGCCTGGCCGGGGGGTCGGCCATCTCGGCGCCAGCACCGCGCCCAGCCCTAGACTGTCTGGCGTGACTGTCTCCGGGACGAGTGCGCGCACCCAGGCCATCGACACCGTCGAGCACGCCGCCACCACTCCCGACGAACCGCAGCCCTTCGCCGAGCTGGGCCTCAAAGACGACGAATACCAGCGCATCCGCGAGATCCTCGGCCGTCGCCCCACCGACACCGAGCTGGCGATGTACTCGGTGATGTGGAGCGAGCACTGCTCCTACAAGTCGTCCAAGGTGCACCTGCGCTACTTCGGCGAGACCACCACCGACGAGATGCGCGCCGGCATGTTGGCCGGCATCGGCGAGAACGCCGGCGTCGTCGACATCGGCGACGGCTGGGCGGTCACCTTCAAAGTCGAGTCGCACAACCACCCGTCCTACGTCGAGCCCTATCAGGGTGCGGCCACCGGAGTCGGCGGGATCGTCCGCGACATCATGGCGATGGGCGCGCGGCCGGTCGCGGTGATGGACCAGCTGCGGTTCGGCGCCGCGGATGCGCCGGATACCCGTCGCGTGGTCGATGGCGTGGTGCGCGGGATCGGCGGCTACGGCAACTCGTTGGGCCTGCCCAACATCGGCGGCGAGACCGTCTTCGATGCGTGCTACGCCGGCAAC
This sequence comes from Mycobacterium sp. MUNTM1, assembly GCF_054660795.1. NCBI lineage: Bacteria > Bacillati > Actinomycetota > Actinomycetes > Mycobacteriales > Mycobacteriaceae > Mycobacterium > Mycobacterium sp. MUNTM1. The sequence goes on along the minus strand of NZ_BAAGDE010000002.1, from coordinate 34,875 downwards.
CCGTTGGTGAATGCCATGTGCGTCGGTGTGCTGCGCCAGGAGGACCTGCACCTGGCCTTCGCTTCGGGCACCGGCAACAAGATCATCCTGTTCGGTGCCCGTACCGGGCTGGACGGCATCGGCGGGGTGTCGGTGCTGGCGTCGGACACCTTCGACAGTGAGGGCTCCCGCAAGAAGCTGCCCTCGGTTCAGGTCGGCGACCCGTTCATGGAGAAGGTGCTCATCGAGTGCTGCCTCGAGCTGTACGCCGGCCATCTCGTGGTCGGCATCCAGGACCTGGGCGGTGCCGGATTATCATGCGCCACTTCGGAATTGGCGTCAGCGGGCGACGGTGGGATGGCGATCCAGCTCGAGACCGTGCCGCTGCGCACCAACCAGATGACGCCCGCGGAGATCCTGTGCAGCGAGTCGCAGGAGCGGATGTGCGCCGTCGTCACCCCGGAAAACGTCGACGCCTTCATGGCGGTGTGCCGCAAGTGGGACGTGCTGGCCACGGTGATCGGCGAGGTCACCGACGGCGACCGGTTGCGGATCACCTGGCAGGGCCAGACGGTCGTCGACGTGCCGCCGCGCACCGTCGCTCACGAAGGCCCGGTCTACCAGCGCCCGGTCGCCCGCCCCGACACGCAGGACGCGCTGAACGCCGACAGCTCGACGCGGTTGCCACGGCCGGCAACCGGTGACGAACTGCGCGCGACTTTGCTTGCGCTGCTGGGCAGTCCGCACCTGTGCAGCCGCGCGTTCATCACCGAGCAGTACGACCGGTACGTGCGCGGCAACACCGTGCTGGCCGAGCACGCCGACGGCGGCGTGCTGCGGGTCGACGAATCCACCGGCCGCGGCATCGCTTTGTCGACGGACGCGTCCGGCCGCTACACGAAGCTCGATCCGTATACCGGCGCCCAGCTCGCCCTGGCCGAGGCCTACCGCAACGTCGCCGTCACCGGGGCGGCCCCGGTCGCGGTGACCAACTGCCTGAATTTCGGTTCCCCCGAAGACCCCGGAGTGATGTGGCAGTTCTCGCAGGCGGTACGCGGTCTCGCCGATGGCTGTGTGGCACTGGGCATTCCGGTGACCGGCGGCAACGTCAGCTTCTACAACCAGACGGGGTCGACGGCGATCCTGCCCACCCCGGTGGTCGGGGTGCTCGGCATAATCGACGACGTCGGCCGGCGCATCCCCACCGGTCTGGGCACCGAGCCCGGGGAAACCCTGATGCTGCTCGGGGATACCCGCGACGAGTTCGACGGTTCGATCTGGGCGCAGGTGACCGCCGACCATCTCGGCGGGCTGCCGCCCAAGGTCGACCTGGCCCGCGAGAAGCTGCTTGCCGAGGTGCTGCGTTCGGCGTCGCGCGACGGCCTGGTGTCCGCGGCGCACGACCTGTCCGAGGGCGGCCTGGCGCAGGCCATCGTCGAAGCCGCCTTGGCCGGCGAAACCGGTTGTCGCATCGTGCTTCCCGAGGATGCCGATCCGTTCGTGACGTTGTTCTCCGAGTCGGCGGGGCGGGTGTTGGTGGCGGTGCCGCGCACCGAGGAGAGCCGGTTCCGCTCAATGTGCGAGGCGCGGGGGCTGCCCGCGGTGCGCATCGGCGTGGTCGACCACGCGTCCGACGCGGTGGAGGTGCAAGGACTGTTCACGATCTCGCTGGCCGAACTGCGCGAGACCTCCGAGGCGGTGCTGCCGCGGCTCTTCGGATGAGTGCCCGCAGCGAAACCTGATGTCTGACAGGCGTTTCCGTCAGGCTGGCGCGTTGTCTCTGGCCTCCGCGCTGGTCGGCTGGAGCTTAGTCAGTCCCCGGTTGCCGGCCTCGTGGCGACCGGTGGCGCAGGCCGCCATGGGCGGCCTGCTGGTGTCGATAACGCGTGCGCCCCTGGGCCTGTGCCCGCCCCGATTGCTGGCCGGCCTGCGGCTGGGGTCGCTGGTCGCGTCGCCGACGGCTTGCGCGGTCGCAGCGACCACCCTGCTGCCGCCGGTGCGCCGCTCGATGGCCGGCCGCGAGCCGCCGACAACGGCCCCGGACTGGCTGCTGCTGCGAATACCGGTGGGCACCGTGTGGTCGGAGGAGTCCGCCTTCCGCAGGGCGCTGGCCGGGGTCGGGTCCGCCGCTTTCGGGCCACGCGGCGGACGGTTGTTGCAGGCCGGCGCTTTTGGCCTGTCGCACATCGCCGATGCGCGCGCGACGGGTGAGCCGGCGACCGCGACCGTGCTGGTCACCGGGATCGCGGGCTGGCTCTTCGGTTGGCTGGCCGACCGGTCGGGCAGCCTGGCCGCACCCATGCTCGCGCACCTGGCCGTCAACGAAGCCGGGGCGATCGCCGTGCTGGCCGTGCGGGCGTCGGACCGCTGACTTTTGAGACCCTGGGGTATGGCCCCGCGCGACAAAGCCGATCCGGCGAAGACCCGGCAGGCCGTGCTGGCCGTCGCGGACTGGCTCCGCGACGAAACTCGGCCGGCGCCCGATCGGCAGGACCTGGCGACGGCCGTGCGCCTGACCGCCCGCACCCTGGCCGCCGTGGCGCCGGGGCGGAGCGTGGAGCTGCGCATCCCGCCGTTCGTCGCCGTGCAGTGCGTCGCCGGGCTCACCCACACCCGGGGGACGCCGCCCAATGTGGTGGAAACCGACCCGCGGACCTGGCTGCTGCTGGCCACCGGAATGTCGTCGTTCGCCGAGGCCCAGAGCACCGGTGCGCTGCGGCTTTCCGGTTCACGGGCCGGTGAGATTGGACACTGCCTGCCCCTGTTCGATGTGGGCTGAACATAACCCTGAACTGCAGGTTTAGGCATTTTGGTGGGCAATTCGTCGCTCAACACGCCCGGGGGATTCGTCGACGCGGCTTCGGTGCCCGTAGACTCCGTTACGTCACCAACCGTTCCCCGGGGAGCTGCCTAATCGTGACCGTCCAAGAGCCCGAAGAGGATTTCAGCGCACCCCGTGAAGAATGCGGTGTATTCGGGGTCTGGGCCCCGGGCGAGGACGTCGCCAAACTCACCTATTACGGCTTGTATGCGCTGCAGCATCGCGGTCAGGAAGCCGCCGGCATCGCCGTCGCCGATGGGTCCCAGGTGTTGGTCTTCAAAGACCTCGGCCTGGTCAGCCAGGTGTTCGACGAGCAGACGCTGGGCGCCATGCAGGGCCACGTCGCCATCGGCCACTGTCGCTACTCGACGACCGGCGACACGACCTGGGAAAACGCGCAGCCGGTATTCCGCAATACCGCGGCCGGCACCGGGGTTGCGTTGGGACACAACGGGAACCTGGTCAACACCGCCGAGCTCGCCGCCCGCGCGCGCGACGAGGGCCTGATCGCCAAGCGCGCCCCGGCGCCCGCGACCACGGACTCGGACATCCTGGGCGCGCTGCTGGCCCACGGCGCGGCCGACGCCACCCTGGAGCAGGCGGCGCTGGACCTGCTGCCGACCGTGCGCGGCGCGTTCTGCCTCACCTTCATGGACGAGAACACCCTGTACGCGTGCCGCGATCCGCATGGGGTGCGGCCGCTTTCGCTCGGACGGCTGGACCGCGGCTGGGTGGTGGCCTCCGAAACGGCGGCGCTCGACATCGTCGGCGCGTCGTTCGTGCGTGACATCGAGCCGGGAGAGCTCCTGGCGATCGACGCCGACGGCGTCCGCTCCACCCGCTTCGCCAACCCCACCCCGAAGGGCTGCGTCTTCGAGTACGTCTACCTCGCGCGACCGGACAGCACGATCGCCGGCCGGTCCGTCCACGCCACCCGGGTGGAGATCGGTCGCCGGCTGGCCCGGGAGCGTCCCGTCGACGCCGACCTGGTGATCGGGGTGCCCGAGTCGGGCACGCCCGCCGCGGTCGGATACGCGCAGGAGTCGGGCATTCCCTACGGCCAGGGCCTGATGAAGAACGCCTACGTCGGGCGCACTTTCATCCAGCCGTCGCAGACCATCCGCCAACTCGGTATCCGGCTGAAGCTCAACCCGCTTCGCGAGGTGATCCGCGGCAAGCGACTGATCGTCGTCGACGACTCCATCGTGCGCGGTAACACCCAGCGCGCCCTGCTGCGGATGCTGCGCGAGGCCGGCGCCGTCGAAGTGCACGTCCGGATCGCCTCGCCCCCGGTCAAATGGCCCTGCTTCTACGGCATCGACTTCCCGTCGCCGGCCGAACTGATCGCCAACGCGGTCGAAGACAAGAAGGAGATGCTCGAGGCGGTGCGGCACGCCATCGGCGCCGACTCGCTGGGCTACATCTCGCTGCGCGGCCTGGTCGCGGCCTCCGAACAGCCGGCATCCCGACTGTGCACCGCGTGCTTCGACGGCCAGTATCCGATCGAACTGCCCGGCGAAACCGCGTTGGGCAAGAACGTCATCGAGCACATGCTCGCCAATGCCGCGCGCGGCGCCGGCCTCGAGGATCTCGCGGCCGACGAAGTGCCCGTCGTGCACTGAAAGAACCCGGTTGCACACCTTCGCCGACGTTTGATACCGGCCGTCAGCGCCGCCCGGTAGCCTTTATCGCGATGACGGATCCCGGAAAGAGCCCCGGACGCCACCACGGCAGTCAGGGCATCACCTACGCGTCGGCCGGGGTGGACATTGAAGCCGGCGATCGCGCCGTTGAATTGTTCAAGCCGCTGGCCACAAAAGCCACGCGACCCGAGGTTCGGGGCGGCCTGGGCGGATTCGCCGGCCTGTTCGCGCTACGCGGCGACTACCGCGAACCGCTGCTCGCGGCGTCCACCGATGGTGTCGGCACCAAGTTGGCGGTCGCCCAGGCGATGGACAAGCACGACACCGTCGGGCTGGACCTGGTCGCGATGGTGGTCGACGACCTGGTGGTGTGCGGCGCGGAACCGCTGTTCCTGCAGGACTACATCGCGGTGGGCCGCACGGTGCCGGAACGGTTGAGCGCCATCGTCAGTGGCATCGCCGAGGGATGTGTGCGGGCCGGCTGCGCCCTGCTGGGCGGCGAGACGGCCGAACACCCCGGTCTGATGGAACCGGACCACTACGACATCTCGGCCACCGGCATCGGTGTCGTCGAGGCCGACGACGTGCTGGGGCCCGACCGGGTCAAACCCGGCGACGTCATCATCGCGATGGGCTCGTCCGGCCTGCACTCCAACGGGTATTCGCTGGCGCGCACCGTGCTGCTCGAGATCGACCGGATGAACCTCGAGGGCTATGTGGAGGAGTTCGGCCGCACCCTGGGCGAAGAGCTGCTCGAACCCACCCGCATCTACGCCAAGGACTGCCTGGCCCTCGCGGCCGAGACCCACGTCCGCACCTTCTGCCACGTCACCGGCGGCGGGCTGGCTGGCAACCTGCAGCGCGTCATCCCGCACGGGCTGGTCGCCGAGATGGACCGCGGCACCTGGACGCCCGCTCCGGTCTTCGCCATGATCGCCCAGCGCGGCCGGGTGACGCGCGAGGAGATGGAGAAGACGTTCAACATGGGCGTCGGCATGATCGCCATCGTGGCTCCCGAGGACACCGACCGCGCGCTGGCCATCCTGACCGCCCGGCATTTGGACTGCTGGGTGCTGGGGACCGTCGGCAAAGGCGGAAAAGAGGGCCCGCGGGCCAAGATGGTGGGTCAGCACCCGCGATTCTAGGGAGCTCGGACTCCGGTACAACTAACGCGGCGCCGGTGCACTCGCATCGGCGCCAGGGCGTTGGCTCTAGCGCCGCCAGCTGTCCTGGTCGTCCCAGGATTCGTCGGATCCGTCGCTGTCCAGGTCGTTGGACTCGTCCGAACCCGTCCCGGACAGCTCTTGCTGAAGCCGCTGGAAGTCGGTCTGCGGAGAACTGTATTTGAGTTCTCGAGCAACCTTGGTCTGCTTTGCCTTAGCCCGGCCGCGGCCCATGGGGGAACCCCCTCGCGCAATAACGGAGCGGCCTAACGAGTAGGCGGCTCCGATCTCCTGGTGTCGTATTGTCCTACCAACAGTTTACCGTGCCCCGCCACCGGGCGTTGGCGCCCCCTGCTTGCTGTGGCGGACGTTACCGTTCATTATCCCGCACCGCCCCGCAACCGTTCAACAGCTAACCGTCCGGCGCCGATCTGTTCGGTTTCAGGCAGGGAATCGGCATCGATCACCGCGGCCACCGAGGCCTGCGGTCCGGTCGCCAGTTCCGTGTCGGCGGGTAGCCCGCGCTTCAGCAGCGCCAGCGCTATGGGCCCGAGATCCACGTGGTCGACGACGGTGCCGAGGCGGCCGACCGTGCGGCCGCCGGCGAGCACCGGATCCGCGGTCGACGGCCGGTCCACCGACCCGTCGAGGTGCAGCAGCACCAGCATGCGGGGCGGCCTGCCCAGGTTGTGCACCCGCGCGACGGTCTCCTGCCCGCGGTAACAGCCTTTGTCCAGGTGGACGGCCCCGGCGCCGGGACCGCCGATCCATCCGACCTCGTGCGGAATCGTGCGGTCATCGGTGTCGACGCCGAGGCGGGGTCGCACCGCCGCGACGCGGCGGGCTTCGTAGGCCCACACGCCGCTGGGTCGCACCCCGGCCTGCACCAGGCGATTTCGCCAGTCATCGACGGCGGCGCGCGGAACCAGCAGGTCGAGCTCGATCGGGCCGCCCGGCGTGCCCGGCATCCGCCGTACGAAGCCGTCGCCGACGGCAACCGCGGTCAGCTCGGCGGGCAGCGCGTCCACCCCGAGCACGTCGAGGACCGCCTTGTCAGCCAGCTTCGGACCGAGCAACGACAGTACGGCCAGCTCGGCGCCGGCCGGGGTGACCTCCGACCAGAACACCATTTTGCGCAGGTATTGCAGCAGCGGCTCGGCCCGCCACGGCTCGGTGTCGAGGTAGGTGATGCCGGCCAGCTCGGTCTGGATCCAGTGATCCTCGACGCGGCCCTGGCCGTCGAGGCTGAGGTTCTGCGTGCTGGCGCCGTCGGGCAGGTCGCTGACGAATTGCGTCGAGATGCTGTGCAACCAGGTCTGCCGGTCGTTTCCGGTCAGGGTGAGCACGCCGCGATGCGAGCGGTCGATGAGTATCGCCTCGGTGTCGGCCGCGCGCTGCTCGCCGAGCGGGTCGCCGTAGTGCCAGACGGCGCCGGCGTCGGGTCCGGTGTCGGGTGCGGGAACAGCGCGGGTCACGAGTCAACTCTACGGATTGGCGAGCGCGTGCACGCCGGCGTCGCCCCGCTTGCGGTCCCGGGTCGGGTGCCATTGGATAGGCTTCTCCATCATGGCCGGGCAGAAGGGTGTGATCGTCACGCTGGACGGCGAAATGCATTCGCCCGACGCGCCCCTGCTGCACGCGGACGACCTGGCGGCCGTCCGCGGCGACGGTGTGTTCGAGACGCTGTTGGTCCGCGACGGCCGGGCCTGTCTGATCGAGTCGCATCTGCAGCGGCTGACTCAGTCGGCCGCGCTGACCGATCTGCCCGCGCCCGATCTGCCACGGTGGCGCAGCGCGATCGAGGTGGCCACCCGGCAGTGGTGCGCGGGCAGCGCCGACGAGGGCGCGATGCGGTTGATCTACAGCCGCGGGCGCGAGGGCGGTTCGGCGCCGACGGCCTTCGTCATGGTCAACGCCGTTCCCGAGCGGGTGACGGCGGTCCGGCGTGGCGGGCTGGCGGCGATCACGCTGGAGCGCGGGCTGCCCGCGACCGGTGTCGATGCGATGCCGTGGCTGCTGGCCGGCGCCAAGACCCTGTCCTACGCGGTCAACATGGCGGCCCTGCGCCATGCCGCCCGCCAGGACGCCGGTGACGTGATTTTCGTCAGCACCGACGGCTACATCCTGGAAGGCCCCCGCTCGACGGTGGTGATCGCCACCGCGTCCGAGACGCCGTGCCTGCTGACCCCGCCGCCGTGGTATCCGATTTTGCGCGGCACCACCCAGCAGGCCCTGTTCGAAGTGGCCAGGGACAAGGGATATGACTGCGACTACCGGGCGTTGCGCGTCGCGGATCTGGATGCCGCCCAAGGTGTTTGGCTGATCTCCAGCATGACCTTGGCCGCCCGCGTGCACACCCTCGACGGTCGTCCGCTGCAGCCGTCACCGATGGCGGCGGACTTCGCCGAACTGATCGACGCCGCCATCGTCAGCGATCGCTGAGCGCTGAATTCTGTTGTCGGCTGGCCGATTCGCCGGTACGGTCGGTCGTACACAAGGAAGGAGGTGGTCCGCGAATTGTTAGCTTCATGGACATGTGAGGTGGCTGCGCGCTAGCAGCACCTGCTCGGAAGAGCTGGCGTCACAAGTGCGCTAGCGAATTCCCCGCAGTCACCCGGCCCCCGAGCTTCCGGTTTTGTCCAACCAGGAACACGGCTCGGGGGCCGCTCCATGTCTGCAGGCAGTTACTGGCTCGCCCTCGCGGCGATCTCCCCGGCGAGCTTGCCGGCCTGACCGGTGCCGGCGTCCGGGCCGCACACCAACAGGTCGACGACCACACTGGACGCCGCGTGCAGCGCGTGGTGGCACACTCGGGTGCCGTCCGCTTCGGTCCGCTGCTGGTAAACCTTCGGCGGGGCCCCGGTGACGTCACCGAACGTCCACCCCGACGACTTGCCGTTGAAGCTCATCGTGATCGACTGCCCGGCGCACGCCCTCCACTTGCCGGCCGTCGCCGCCACGAACGCGGCGGCCTTCTCCGGCGACGAGAACGCCGCGACGGCCTCGTACACCCGGTGCGGCGCGTTCTCGCCGGCGGTGTGCACGGCCTGCCCGCTGACCGCGGTGTAGCCGTCCGCTCCCTGATAGGCCGTATTTTCGATGGGCTCCCAGGCGGCTTTGCAGTTCGGGTTGGACAGCGTGGCCCTCAGGTTGCGCAGCTGTGCGGCCTTCTCGGAGACCACCAGGTTCTGGTCGCCGATGATGGGGCCGATCTCGGCGGGGCCGAGCAGATACGAGTCCAGCTTCGAGCCGTTCGAGCCATTCGTGGCCGTCGGCCCCGAACCGGCGGCGGGTTCCGCACCGGCACCGGGTGCCGAGTTCGGGCCGGCCTTGGGCGTTTTGGCTTTGCCGCCCTGCGTCGCCAACATGACGACGATCGCGATCGCGGCGATCACCGCGACGGCGGCGCCACCGATGATCAGCAGCCGCTTGTTGGATCCGCCGCCCGCTGCGGGCGGCACGGGCGCCTTCGGTGCCGGTGCCGGCGCCGGCCCTTTCGCGACGGTCGTCGCCGCCTGTGCCGTGGCGGCGGCCGCCGGGCCTCCCGCCGCGCCGTTCTTGGCCTCGATTTCGGCCAGCACGTTGTCGATTTCGGTTCGGGTGCGGTAGGTGACGTCGTGGCGCAGGCGCAGCATGCGCAGCAGTTGGGCGATGTCACCGCGGGCGCTGGGGTCGTCGCCGTCCTCGTCGAAGCCCGACCGCAGCTCGATCAGCAGTTGGGTCTGCTGCTGCGGGCTGAGCTCCTTTTCGGCGAGGATGTTGCCCAGCCGGGTGATGTAGCCGAACGGCACCGGCGGCTCGTCGGGCAGCGGGTCCGGCAACGGCACCGGCTTGCTCTGCAGGGCGTGCACGGCGGTGACCAGTTGGATGCCCGCGTCGACGGTCGGCTCGCGGTAGTCGATGATCTGCAATGCGGCAAGGGGATTCACGCGCATGCTGTCGACGTCGCCGATGCGGACGGGCAGGATCGGCCGGTTGAGGGCCCTCGCATAGCGCAGCTCGGCTTGGCTGGGCTTGGACTGCAGCCAATTGTTCGACAGCGCGACGATGAACACGTCGCACGAGCGGATCTGCTCCAAGATCTTGTTCCACCAGGAATCGCCGCCGCCGAGCTCCTGATCGAACCACACCTGCTGCTGTCCGCGCCGCAACGCGTTCGTCAGGGCGTCGACCGTCGACCGGTCTTGGCTCGAGTAGCTGATGAACAGCGCCATCGAAGTCTCCTTGGGTGAGGCGGAGCGAACGGCGAAAGTCTCGGATGCGGCTATTTCACATGCGTCGATACCGTATCAGTGTTGGGCCCTATCAGAAGGCGTAAATCCGCTGCCAGTCGGGTTGTCAGCGGCCGCAACTAGGCCGTGCCGCCGTCGAGAACGCGGGCGTCTTCAAAGGGGTGGACCTTGGCGTAGCGGCGCGCGAATTCCGCTCCGGGCACCGGCCATTGCTCGCCGCCTTGCCCACGAACCACCCAGTCCCCGTCGGCGGCCGTGGTGGGGCCCTCCAGGGTGTTGATGGTCTCGCCGGGCTCGGCCGGGCGGGCCTGCACCCGTCCCTTCCGTCGCCACCGCCCATCGCCGGCGGGCTCGTAGGTGTCGCGGAAGATGTCGTCGCGCACGGACCAGAGCTTGCCGTCTTCGGTGATCGCCCAGTCGCCCGGGGCCGCGCGCATGATGTGGCCCGAATCCGACGTCCACGTCCAGCCGGCGCTGCGCTGCTCCGCGGCGACCGTCCCCACCCGGCAGAAGGATTGCCACAGCGGGCGGGAACGAAAGCCCAGCTGCCGCAGGCTCCACAGAGTGCCGGCCAGACTGCGAACGGCGGCGTTGAGCAGATCCGGGTTGCCTTCGACCGTCGGCCAATCGACCAATTTGTCGTGGATCTTGCGCGAATCATCGCGCGGCACACCGTATTTCCAGCCGTTGCGGCGGTAGTAGCGACACCAGTCCTCATGCTCCGCGCGGGCCATGTTCATCGCCGCGTGATCGTCGAAGCCCATCAGTGCCAGCTGTTCCAGCGGCGCCAACCCCGCCATGTCGCTCCCGGATAGCTGGGCCGGCGGGCTGCCCCAGGTGTTCCAGCTATGTCCGGCGATCTGTTCGACCATCCACAACGCGTTACGCACCTGACGCCGGTTGGAGCCGCGGTAGAACTCATTGAGCTCGGCCCACGGCATCGCGGCGGCCGACCGGGGCGCCGCCGGGTCGATCGTCGAGACGTAGCGCTCGTGGATCAGCCTCGCCGCGCGTTCCCAGGCGTCCTGAACCAGGCCCTCCTGGGTGTCGAGCACCAGCGAGTAGGACTGCAGCCGGCCGACGACCTGGATCGAGTCGTCGCTGATGCTGGTGTTGAGATCCGAGGCGTGGATGGGCATTTCGGGAAACCGGGCGGCCAGCCGGGCCGCCGTGGTGGCGGCGTGGGCGTCCACGAAGATCACCGCGCAGGTCGCCGGGTCGGCCTCGCCGATCAACTTCAGCATGGTCGGTACGGTCGGAGCCTCGGCCACCGCGTCGATGGCCGGCCCGTCGGACATGAATCCCGCCTGCTGCCGGTAGAACTCGTGATCGGCCAGGTAGTCCTCGGCGTCGCGCTCGACCAGGGTGAGCGCGGGCAACGGCACCGCGTCGGGCGGGGTGTAGAAGTCGCGCTCCAGCGCGCGCTGGGTCAGATTCGCACACAGGGCCAGCGTCAATTGTGAAGTGCCGCAGACGAACACACGTTGTGTTCGGTGCGTCGCGTTGAGGGCGTCGAGGAGTCTGTCCGCGGTCACCTCGTATTTGCCGACGACGTCGGCGGCCCAGCGGGTGTCCGAGCCGCCGAACTGCTGGGCGCGCCACGCCTGGGCCAGCCACGGGTCGTCCATGCGCACGATCAGCGGCAGCCGCCGCTTGTGGGCGACCTCGGAGAGGCGACGACTGATCAGGTCGAGCCACATCAGGTTGACGGCCGGGTCCGGTGCCATCAGATAGAGCCGGGAAAGATTGCGCCACAACCGAAGTGAAACCAGCGTGGACGGCGTGTTGAAGTCCACCAGCACCACCCGGGCGCCCTGCCTGCGGGCCCGTGCCACCCGGTCGTCGCTGGCGCCGGTGATGACGACCAGGGTGCCGCGGCGGTCCAGCGTCCGGGCGACCGCGCTGATCATCGACTGCGTGTCGGCGTCGACACCGACGATGGCGGTGACAGAGTCGGCCAGGTTGGCGCGCAGCCGGTCCACCTGGGACCGGAACACGCCGACCACCACGCCGCCCAGGCCGGTGAAAATCGCCGCCAGCGCCGCGATCCGGGCCAGCTCGAGCCCGACCGGCGTGGGGTTGGGGCAGGTTCGCCCGCTCACCGAGAAGTCGCCGGTGCCACCCTTGACCAGGCTGGCCGTCGCCATCAGCGGGGTGAAGAAGGCCGGATGGTTCGCGTCGTGACATCCCCAGTACGAGGTGAGGCCCAGGACCGCGCCCATGCTGACGAGCGCAGCGATCACGGTGAACGAAACCCCCACCACCCGATGGCTGCTGTCGGATCGGAAGGTCAGCACGCACGCCGCGATCAGCACGGTGACCACGATCGCCAGCGTCGGCATCGATCCCGGCCGGCCGAACCACCCGAGCGACGGCGGCAGCGCGTCGAGTACCGAGGGCCGCAGATCCAGGACGGCCAAATACAGGATCAGTAGCAGGCCGGTGCCACTCACCGCGTGCCGCAGCGCAGGCGGGGCTGACCGTTTGGGACGCATCCGATCGACCTCCCTTCCCGGGCATATCGTCGACCATCGGATGCTCGGACGTCGAACAGTACACGCAGAAAGTCCGGCCGCGGGCCGGTTGACTAGCCCGCGAAGCGGGACAGCCGCGCGGAGAGATGCGGCACCAGGCCGCCGTCGGCGTCCACCCGCTCCTCGACGTAGGCGAGGTCGCCGCCCTCGACGATGCCGTAGAGGCGTTTGGCGCCACCGACCAGCACACCCGATCTGCTGCGGGCCAGCGCGTCGGTGACCAGCTCCCACGACGACTGGGTCAGCGGGCGGCCGTAGAACAGTTCGACGTAGCCCGCCGAATGGGCCAGCAGCAGTTCGATCGCGTGGGATTCGCCGGGGTCGTCGGGGTCGGGGACAAAGCGCCAGAAACCGGTCTCGCGTAGGCCGCGTTCCTCGTAGTCGCCCGTCTCGCTGAGCCGCCAGGATCGGGCTTCCCAGTTCAGGTAGTCGCCGCCGTCGTGGGAGACCACGATCTGTTGGCCGAACCGGTAATCGCCGTCGTGCCCACGGCCTTCGCCTTCGCCGCGCCACACACCCACCAGCGGCAGCAGCGCCAGCAGGTCATCGCTCAGGTTGGCGCCCTCGCGCAGGTTCGCGGTGTCGGCGGGCAGGGGCAGGTCATCGTAGGACGGGATGTTGCGGCCGGCGGTCAGCTTGGCGCGCTCGGCGGCTGCGGCCACCGCCCGGTCGCCGGAACCGGCGGAACTCAGCGGTTCGTCGGCACTCACGACTCGTCAGTGATGAGCCGATAGAGGGTGTACAGGGCGAACCATGAAATCACCACGACCGCCACAACCAGCATGATCTCGAAGAACAGCACCACGGGGACAAGTCTATTCGTCCCGCGGCGCCGCCGTCGGGGGCGGCTGGCGAGTCAGGCGATCTTGACGTCGACCTCGTGGATGCCCGCGCCGGACGGCGCCACCACGGCGTCGCCGTTGCCGGCCTTCGACAGGGCGCGCAGGGTCCAGGATCCCGGTGCGGCGAAGAACCGGAAGTCACCGGTGGCCGACGCCACCACCTCGGCGGTGAACTCGTCCGAGGAGTCCAGCAAGCGGACGAACGCGCCCCCCACTGCCTGGCCCTCGCCGTCCACGACGCGACCGGTGATCACCGTCTCCTTCTCCAGGTCGACGCTGGCGGGCAACGTCAGTCCTTGTTTCGGTGCAGAGCACATATCAGCTTCCCAACTCGATCGGGGCACCCACCAGGGAGCCGTATTCCGTCCAACTTCCGTCGTAGTTCTTCACATTCCGATGCCCGAGCAATTCATAGAGAACGAACCAGGTGTGCGACGACCGCTCGCCGATGCGGCAGTAGGCGATCGTCTCCTTGTCGCCGTCCAGGCCGGCGCCGGCGTAGAGCTTGGCCAGTTCCTCGTCGGACTTGAAGGTGCCGTCCTCGTTCGCGGCCTTGCTCCACGGCACGTTGATGGCGCCGGGGATGTGGCCGGGCCGCTGGCTTTGTTCCTGTGGCAGGTGCGCGGGCGCCAGGATCTTGCCGGAGAACTCGTCGGGGGAGCGCACGTCGACCAGGTTCTTGACGTTGATGGCGGCGATGACGTCGTCGCGGAACGCCCGGATACTGTTGTCTGGCGCGGCGGCGGTGTACGACGTCGCCGGTCGGCTGACGGGGTCGCTGGACAGCGCGCGGCCGTCGAGTTCCCATTTCTTGCGGCCGCCGTCGAGCAGCTTGACCTTGTCGTGGCCGTACAGCTTGAAGTACCAGTAGGCGTAGGCGGCGAACCAGTTGTTGTTGCCGCCGTAGAGGATCACGGTGTCGTCGTTGGAAATGCCCCGCTCGCTGAGCAGTTTGGAGAACTGCTGGGCGTCGACGAAGTCGCGTTTGACCGGGTCCTGCAGGTCGGAGCGCCAGTCCAGCTTGATCGCGCCGGGGATGTGGCCGGCGTCGTAAGCGCTGGTGTCTTCGTCGACTTCGACGAAGACGACGCCTGAGGCGTCGAGATTGCTCTCAGCCCAGTCGGTCGAGACCAGGACGTCGGAGCGTGCCATGGGGTGGATCCTTTCAATCGCTTTTGTTACAGCAGGTCAGGTGGGACGCGCAGGGCGTCGGAAGCGGGCCACCAGCGGGTAGAGCTGGCAGCCCAGGCAGATGCCGAAGGCCGCGTTGAGAAACGCGGCCGCCAGGGCGGCCGCGGTGGCGATGACGCCGAACAGGACGGCGCCGCTGGCGAATCCGGCGGTTCCGAGCACCGCGAAGATCAGGCCGACGAGTTGGGCGAACTTCAGCGGTGGGGTCGGTTCACGCTCCTGCACCGGACCCAGCCGCGGGGCGACGAAGGTGGCGAAGATCCGGCCGTACGGGTGCTTGCGCGGCCCGCGGGCCGCGCCGATGGCGAAGATGACGGCCTGGGCGGCCAGGATCACCGCGGCGGCCAGCGGACTTGCCGTGGACACGACGAGCGCGATCACCAGGACTGCGGTGGTGACCCAAGCTGCGAATCGTGGTCCACGCACGTCGACCAGGTCGGGCTGCGTGGTGGTGTTGCTGCTTGGCAAGGTAGAAACTCCTCGATACCTCTGTTGCTGACGGAAACGACGAATGGAGACGTGCCACGGTCTGGAACCCGGGCCGCTCCGAGTGCTACGCGGAAGCGCGGCTACTCAGCAGCAACAGCAACAACAACAGCCCGCAGTGCGGCACAGTTCGACTGCGCGACGCTGGGTGAGCGTGGGCTCGAGGCGGGCTAACACGTCGGTCAGCTTACCCAATGACATGGTGGTCAAGCCAACAGCGGTTTCAGGGCGGAGCGCAGGTCGGCGCTGCTGGGCACCCCGGACGTGCGGTACCGCTGCCGGCCGTCGACGTCGAAGATCAACGTGGTGGGCAGGGACAGCACCGAATACCGGCGTGCGGTCTCCGGATTGGCGTCCAGGTCGACCTCGACGTGCGCCACGTCGCCCAGGTCGTCGCAGACCTGCTCGACGACCCGGCGGACCCGGTCACAGGGCCCGCACCACGGGGCGCTGAAGTGCACCACGGTCGGCCCGCTGCGGGACAGCCCCAGCGCCGCGATATCGGCGTCGGTATCCCGATCCGGCTCGGCGCCGACTTCACGGATGCGTCCGGAGCGCCGGGTCAGCAACCACCCGGCCAGGGTTGCCACGGCCAGCACCGCGACGATCACGACGACTGCGGTCATCTGAGCCCCTCCTCCTCATCGCTTCGCTCTGCATCGTCGTTGGCGCGGGTCATGACTGTTTAAACCCATCGAGGGTCACGGTTACTCCATGGGTGATGCCCTCGATGATGACGTCGGATCCCCGGGCGCCCTCGGTGGTCGGCGCGACCCCGAAGGGCAGCCGCTGGTTGGGCAGTCTCGCGCTGAAGGCGTGCAGCGCGGCGCCCTGTTTGTCCGCCGGCACGGTCTGGTTGGCCGTGTCCGAGCCGGTGAGCACGCCGGTCGGGGTGAACACCAGCGTCGCCGGGTCTTCGGGGGCGATGGACAGGTCGACCGAGACGCTGACCCGGCGATCGAAGCCCGCCGATTTGGGTGTGCCGGTGAACACCAGCCCGTGGCTGTCCGAGATGCCCGACGCGGTCACGCCGCCGGTGGAGGTGTTGGTCACCTTGGGCGGTGCCTCGACCATCAGGTCGCTGATGCCCATGAACCGGCCCAGGTGCGTCGAGTCGATGATGATGCGGCTCTCCAGCTTGCCCACCGCGAGCTGCGCATCCGGGCTGATCAGCCATGACGCCCGGGCCAGGTCCACCGAGTACATCGTGGCCTCCAGCGTGGCCTTGCCGGTCATCGAGTGCTCGACGGCGTTCGCCTTGATCTCCACCTGGCTGTAGTTGCCGCGCATCGCCTGCGGAAGGAAGGGAAACGCCACGATCGCCACGAACGGGTCGCTGCCCAGCCTGGCCGCGTTACGGACGCTGGACGACAGCCGGTATTCGGCATAGATGCTGGTCCCGTAGTCGAAACCGATCGCGCCGAGTGCGATCACCGCGACCAGGATCGCCGTCGCGGTCACAGCAATCAGCACCTTGCGCACCCGCACATTGTGGCCCAACACCGGAAAGCGGGTCGCCGCCGGATCGGTCGTGGCGGCGCTCACACCGGTTCGTCTGCCACGCGAAAAAACCAGGTGACACGTTATCGTTAGATGACCTGGTAACTAACGCTTAACGACGTCGTGAAATTGGGAGATGCCGTTCCCCCGAGCTGGAGGGGCTAGTTGGAGCTACTACTGCTGACCTCGGAGCTTCATCCCGACCCGGTCCTGCCGTCGCTGTCCCTGCTTCCACACGCCGTCCGGACGGCGCCGCCGGAACCCTCTTCGTTGCTCGAGGCCGGGACCGCGGATGCGGTGCTCGTCGACGCGCGCACCGACCTGTCCTCGGCGCGCGGCCTGTGCCGCCTGCTGAGCACCGCCGGCCGTTCGGTCCCGGTGCTGGCGGTGGTGAGCGAGGGCGGGCTGGTGGCCGTGAGCTCGGACTGGGGCCTGGACGAGATTTTGCTACCCACGACCGGCCCCGCCGAGGTCGACGCGCGACTACGGCTGGTGATCGGCCGTCGCGGCGGCCTCGCGGACCAGGAGAGCGCCGGCAAGGTCAGCTTGGGCGAATTGGTGATCGACGAAGGCACCTACACCGCCCGCCTGCGGGGGCGCCCGCTGGATCTCACCTACAAAGAATTCGAGCTGCTGAAGTACCTGGCTCAGCATGCCGGGCGGGTGTTCACCCGCGCGCAGCTGCTGCACGAGGTGTGGGGCTACGACTTCTTCGGCGGCACCCGCACCGTCGACGTGCACGTGCGCCGGCTGCGGGCCAAACTCGGTCCCGAGTATGAAGCGCTGATCGGCACGGTCCGCA
Organism: Mycobacterium sp. MUNTM1; assembly: GCF_054660795.1. NCBI lineage: Bacteria > Bacillati > Actinomycetota > Actinomycetes > Mycobacteriales > Mycobacteriaceae > Mycobacterium > Mycobacterium sp. MUNTM1. The sequence goes on along the minus strand of NZ_BAAGDE010000002.1, from coordinate 17,682 downwards.
ACGTCGGTTACAAGGCTGTCCGTCCGGCGCGGGGCCGCACGCCGGTCGCCGAGCCCGACGAATCCGACGAGGCCGACCCCGAATCCGAATCGCAGGACGCCCAAGATCCGTTGGTCGATCCGTTGCACACGCAGTGACGGCGCCCGACTGGCGCCGGACGCTGACCGTCGAAGAGCAGCGCGGCGTACGCGAACTTGTCAGTGCGGCAACCGAATCCGATGGCGTCGCACCGGTCGGCGAGCAGGTGCTGCGCGAGCTCGGGCACGACCGGACCGAGCACCTGCTGATCACGAACCCCGCCCCGGCCGGCGACGCGATCGTCGGCTACCTCAACCTGAGCCCGGCGCGCGAAGGGGAGACCGGGATGGCCGAACTGGTGGTGCACCCGCAGGCGCGCCGGCGCGGCATCGGGTCCACACTGGCACGCGCAGCATTGGCCAAAACCGGTGCGGGAAACCGCTTCTGGGCGCATGGCACCCTCGAGCCGGCCCGCGCGACCGCGTCGGCGCTGGGCCTGGCGCCGGTGCGGGAGCTGATGCAGATGCGGCGCTCCCTGCGCGATCTGCCCGGCACGGTGCCGTCGGTGCCTGGGGTCACGATCCGCACCTATGCGGGCACCGCCGACGACGCCGAGCTGCTGCGGGTCAACAACGCCGCGTTCGCCTACCACCCCGAACAGGGCGGCTGGACGGACGTCGAGCTGGCGGAGCGCCGCAACGAACAGTGGTTCGACCCGGCGGGGCTGTTCCTCGCGTTCGCCGACTCGGGCAGCGAGGCGGGCAGGCTGCTGGGTTTCCACTGGACGAAGGTGCATCTAGATCGGCCCGGGCTGGGCGAGGTGTACGTGGTGGGCGTCGACCCGTCGGCCCAGGGCCGCGGCCTGGGGCAGGCGTTGACCGCCGTCGGGCTCGACTGGTTGGGCCGGCGCCTGGCCGACGCCCCCGACCCCACCGTGATGCTCTACGTGGAGTCGGACAACGTCGCCGCGGTGCGCACCTATAAGCGGCTGGGCTTCAGCACCTACAGCGTCGACACCGCGTACGCGGTCGTACCCGCGGCGCACTGACGCGGGTACGAGCCGCACCTACCCCGATCGTTAATCTGGTGTTGGCCACCGAGATGTTGCTGTGGACCGCGCCGGCGCATATTCCCGCCGGCGCTTGGCAACCTCACATGAGAGATGGCCGGCGGCCGCCCACATGCGTCCGGAACGCGTCAGGAAAGCGAGATGGTGAGGCTCGACAGGCAGGGCAGGGCGCTGGCCGCCGCGGCGTTGGTCACGGCGCTGGGTGCCGGAGCGCTCACCGCCTGCGGCAGCGACGAGAACCCCCACGGGGCCCCTGCGCCGAGCTCCGGCGTCACCGGAACGGCGGGCTGCGGCGGCAAGGACAAGCTGACGGCGGAGGGCTCGACCGCTCAAGAGAACGCCGTCACGGTGTTCAACCAGGTGTGGGGCCAGTACTGCCCGGGCAAGGGCCTGTCCTACAACCCGACCGGATCGGGCGCCGGCCGTGAGCAGTTCATCGCCGGACACGTCGATTTCGCGGGCGCGGACTCTCCCTTGGTCGCCGACCAGATCGGACCCGCCGCCAAGCGCTGCGACGGGAATCCGGCGTGGGACTTGCCGATGGTCTTCGGCCCCATCGGGATCGTCTACAACCTGCCCGGAAATCCGCCTCTGGTGATCAACAGCGACGCGCTTGCCAAGATCTTCACCGGCAGGATCACCAGCTGGAACGATCCGATCCTGGCCGCCCTGAATCCGGGCACGCCGCTGCCCAACACCAAGATCACGCCGATCTACCGGACCGACTCGTCGGGAACCACCGACAACGTTCAGAAGTATCTGACCGCGGCCGCGCCGCAGAGCTGGTCCAAAGGGGTCGGCACGGAATTTCAGGGCGGCGTCGGCGAGGGCGCCGCGAAGTCTGCCGGCGTCATCCAGGCGGTGCGGGCCACCCCGGGCGCCATCGGGTACGTCGAGAAGGGCTTCGCCGACCAGGCCGGCGTGCCCTACGCCAAGATCGCCACCCGCGGCGGCGTGATTCCGCTGACCAACGACACGGCCGGGAACGCCGTCAACGCGGCGCGATTTTTGGCCGAAGGCCAGGACCTGGTGCTCGACCTCAATGCCATGTACGGCTCCGAGGAACCGGGCGTCTACCCGTTGCTGCTGGTCACCTACGAGATCGTGTGCTCAAAGGGCTACGACGCGCAGACCGCGGCGGCCGTCAAATCGTTTCTCTCCATATCCGCCACGAGCGCGCAGGGCGAACTCGCGAAGGCCGGCTACGTTCCGCTGCCCGATAAGGTCAGGGAGCGACTGATCACGGCCATCAATGCGATGCAGTGACCAAGTGAATCGGGTTTCAAGGAGCGACAACAGAACTGTGGCGGGATCACAGTGACAACGCCAAATCCCATCGACGCGGGCTCGGGCGCCGTGGTGGCTGCGCCGTATCCGGAGCAGCAGACCACACCCACCAGCCCCTGGGGCGAGGGCCGGCCGCATGTGGCGGACCGGGTCTTCCGCTGGCTCGCGCAGTCGTCGGGCGTGGTCATCATCGTGGTCATCGCCGCAATCGCCGCCTTTCTGCTCGGACGTGCGATACCGGCGCTGCACCGCAATCGGGAGAACTTCTTCAGCTACGGCGGTGTCTGGGTCACCACGGACCCCTCCGCGATGCACTTCGGCATCGCCAGCCTGGTCCCGGTCACCGTGTTCGTGTCGCTGTTCGCGTTGATCCTGGCCATGCCGGTCGCGCTGGGCGTGGCCATCTTCATCACCCAGTACGCGCCGCGGCGGGTCGCCACACCGCTGGCCTACTCGGTCGATCTGCTGGCGGCAGTGCCGTCGATCATCTACGGAGCGTGGGGTCTGTACGTGCTGGCGCCGCAGCTGCGGCCCGTCGCCGTGTGGCTCAATCGCTCCCTGGGCTGGTTTTTTCTGTTCGCCAGCGGCAACGCGTCGCCCGCCGGCGGGGGCACCATCTTCACCGGCGGCGTCGTCCTGGCGGTGATGATCCTGCCGATCATCACCGCGGTCACGCGCGAGGTGTTCGTCCAGACGCCGCAGGACCAGATCGAGGCCATGCTGGCGCTCGGTGCCACGCGCTGGGAAGTGGTCAAGACCGTCACGCTGCCGTTCGGGCGGTCGGGCTACGTCAGCGGCTCGATGCTGGGGCTGGGCCGCGCTTTGGGCGAGACGGTGGCGCTGCTGATCATCCTGCGGGGCACCCAGTCGGCGTTCGGCTGGTCGCTGTTCGACGGGGGCTCCACCTTCGCGACCAAGATCGCCGGCGCCGCGGCCGAATTCGACGACCGGTACAAGGCCGGTGCGTACATCGCCGCCGGGCTGACGCTGTTCGTGCTCACCTTCCTGGTCGACGCCCTGGCGCGGGGCGCCGTCGCCGGAGCCGGGCGGAAGGCCGCCCGATGACCTCGATGCTGGACCGCCCGCTCAAGCCGCGGACGTTCTCGCCGGTCAGCTGGCGCCGACGCATCACGAATTATGTTGCCACCCTGCTGGTTTCGCTGTCGCTGCTGGTCGCGGTGACCCCGCTGGTGATGGTGCTGTGGTCGGTGGTCGCCAAGGGCTTCAAGGCGGTGGCGTCAACCACATGGTGGTCGCACTCGCAAGCGGGGATGACGGCATTCGTGACCGGAGGAGGCGCCTACCACGCGCTGGTCGGCACCGTGCTGCAGGGATTGCTGTGCGCCCTCATCTCCGTCCCGCTGGGCCTGATGGTCGCGATCTATCTGGTCGAGTACGGCGGCGGCACCGCGCTGGGCAGATTGGCCTCGTTCATGGTGGACATTCTCAGCGGTGTGCCGTCAATCGTTGCGGCACTGTTCATCTATGCGCTGTGCGTGGCAACCCTGGGACTTCCCCGGTCGGAGTTCGCGGTGTCGCTGGCGCTGGTCCTGCTGATGCTCCCGGTGATCGTTCGCGCCACCGAGGAGATGCTGCGGATCGTCCCGGTGGACCTACGCGAGGCCAGTTACGCGCTGGGCATCACCAAGTGGAAAACCATTGCCCGGGTGGTCATCCCCACCGGGCTGTCCGGCATCGTCACCGGGATACTGCTGGCTATGGCCCGGGTGATGGGGGAGACGGCGCCGCTGTTGATCCTCGTCGGTTACGCACAATCGATGAACTTCGATATCTTCAGCGGGTTCATGGGGACGCTGCCCGGCATGATGTTCAACCAGACGACGGCCGGCGCGAGCCTCAACCCCATCCCCACGGATCGGTTGTGGGGCGCCGCATTAACCCTCATCCTGGTGATCGCCACCATCAACGTCGCGGCCCGGGTGATAGCGAAATTTCTGGGCGTCAGAAAGTCATAGGCAGGAGCACTAAGTGGCCAAACGGTTGGACCTCAAGGGCGTCAACATCTATTACGGATCGTTTCACGCGGTCTCGGATGTGACGCTATCGGTTCTGCCCCGCAGCGTGACGGCATTCATCGGCCCGTCGGGTTGCGGCAAGACGACGGTGTTGCGCACGCTCAACCGGATGCACGAGGTGGTGCCCGGCGGACGGGTCGAGGGCAGCGTGCTGCTCGACGACGAAGACATCTACGGCGCCGGCGTCGACCCGGTCGGCGTGCGCCGGGCCATCGGAATGGTGTTCCAGCGACCAAACCCGTTCCCCGCCATGTCAATTCGCGACAACGTTGTCGCAGGCCTGAAGCTGCAGGGTGTGCGCAACCGCAAGGTGCTCGACGAGACGGCCGAGTACTCGCTGCGTGGGGCGAACCTGTGGGACGAGGTGAAGAACCGGCTGGACCGGCCCGGCGGCGGACTGTCCGGCGGGCAGCAGCAGCGCCTGTGCATCGCCCGGGCCATCGCCGTGCAACCCGATGTGCTGCTGATGGACGAGCCGTGTTCGGCGCTGGACCCGATCTCGACGATGGCCATCGAAGAGCTGATCAGCGAACTCAAGCAGGACTACACCATCGTCATCGTCACGCACAACATGCAGCAGGCGGCCCGGGTCAGCGACTACACGGCGTTCTTCAACCTGGAGGCCGTCGGGAAGCCGGGGCGGCTGATCGAAGTCGACGACACCGAGAAGATCTTCTCCAACCCGAGCCAGAAGGCGACCGAGGACTACATCTCCGGCCGATTCGGCTAGCCGGGCGCCGCACCTACTGCGAGGCGGATCTCGTTTCTTCCTCGGGCAGCCTGCCGGTCGCCTGGAAGATGACCCGCCGGGCCACCTCCACCGCATGGTCGGCGAAGCGCTCGTAGAACCGGCCCAGCAACGTCACGTCGACCGCCGCCGCGACGCCGTGCTTCCATTCCCGGTCCATCAGCACCGAGAACAGATGCCGGTGCAGATCGTCCATGGCGTCGTCTTCTTCGCGAATCCGGGCGGCCTTCTCCGGGTCGCGCGACAACACCACCTCTTGGGCGCTGTTGCCGAGTTCGACTGCGATGCTGCCCATTTCGGCGAAGTAGCCGTTGACCTCTTCGGGCAACGCGTGCTGGGGATGGCGCCGCCGGGCGATCTTGGCGACGTGCAGCGCCAGCGCGCCCATCCGGTCGATGTCCGCCACCATCTGGATGGCACTCACGATGGCCCGCAGATCGCCGGCCACCGGTGCCTGTAATGCCAGCAGTACGAAGGCGCTTTCCTCGGCCTGCGCACTCAGCGCGGCGATGGCTTCATGATCGGAGATGACTTGTTCGGCCAGCACCAAGTCGGCCTGCAGCAGAGCCTGGGTGGCCCGCTCCATGGCGATTCCTGCCAAGCCGCACATCTCGCCGAGGCGCTCGGATAACTCCGAGAGTTGCTCGTGGTAGGCGGTCCGCATGGCATCAAGCCTACGGTCTCGCCGACCGAAACGGGCGGCGGAACGCCGTCAAAAGCCGCTACTCGCAGGTGGTGTCGGCCGCGTTGGTGACGGTCAGGTCCTCGGGCAGCTTGGCCGGCGCATTGCTCGAACCGCGTTCGATCTGCAGGCTCATCGACGATCCGCTGGGCTGCGGGCTGGCGACCGACTTGAAGTCGGGGCCCAGGACCACCTGCACGACCTGTCCGTAGCCGGAAACCCGTTGCACTTTCGCGTTGGCAAACGAGGAGGCGACGGTGGCGGCGGCCTCTTCGTTGCCGGGCGAGAACAGCACGGTCGTCGCGTTCACCGAGCTCGGATAGTCGTCGGGCGACATCACGTTGAAGCCGTCCTGCTTGAGCTGGCTGGTTGCGGTGGCCGCCAGGCCAGTTTGCGTGGTCGCGTTGGACACCCGCACCGTCACGCCGCTGGGCGAGGTCGTGGTGACCTGCTCGTGTTGCGCCTCCTGCGCCGGTGCCGGCGTCTTCTTCGTGGTGGGCGCCTTCGACGGGCCCTTCGTCGGAGACGTACTCAGATTCTGGGCGTTCTGGTCGTTTTCCTCTGGCAGCGGATCGTCGTTGATGATGGCGTCGAACAGCGCCCGCATATCGGCCATCCGCGGCGGCTCGTCGCCGTTCTGATCGGTCACCCCGGTCGGCACGGTGACGAACGTGACGTGCCCGGCCGCCATGCCCTGCAACGACTGACCGAGTTGGATCAGGTCCTTGGACTGCACGTTGTCGACGACGGTGTCGCTGATGAACATGTTGACGACGTTGTTGAGCTTGTTGGGGTCCAGCAGCGTGTCCTCGGAGATCAACGACCGCAGCAGCGATGACAGGAACAGCTGCTGGCGTTTGATCCGGCCGTAGTCGCCGTTCACTTCGGTGGTGACCTGGCGCGCCCGTACATAGTTCAAGGCGGTGGACCCGTCGAGAACCTGGCGCCCGCCGTGTTCGAGGACCGTGCCCAACTCGTAGTCGTGCAGCGGGGTGCTCGAGCAGACCTCGACGCCGCCGAGGGCGTCGACCATCTTCGCGAAGCCGGAGAAGTCGACGGCGATGAAGCGGTTGATGTTCAGGCCGGACAGCTTCTGGATTTCCTTGACCAGGCATTTCGGCCCACCGAAGGCGAATGCCGAGTTCAGTTTGGTCTCGGTGTAGACCATCTTCGGGCCGTAGGTCTTGGTCTTCGGGTCGTAGAGGGGCCCGTACTTGCCGGTTTCGGGGTTCCACGCCTCGCACTGCATCGGGGTGATCGCCAGGTCGCGGGGGAACGACACCGCCACCACGCGCTTGCGGTTGGCCGGAATGTTGACCAGCATGACCGTGTCCGAGCGTTCGCCGTCGGCGTCGTCGGTGGTGCCGGCGCCCATGTTGGCGTTGTCGCCCGACCGCGAGTCAAGTCCGACGATCAAGAAGTCCTCGTCGCCGTACTGTCCGCCCGGATCGCGGATGTCGCTGGAGTTCTGGTCCAGCGCGCTGATCGTGTTCAGCCTGGCGTTTTTCGACGAGCTCCACTGCCACGCGCCACCGGTCATGGCCAGGGCCAGCACCGCGGCCAGGGCGGCCGTCGACCGCGCGGCCACCAGCAGCGGACGCCGCCGGCGTCTGGGTTTCTCGGCGCCGGTGTCCGGGGCCAGGTCGTCGCAGTCGTCGTCGATCGGATAGTCCGTGGCCTCGAGGGCGCGAAGTTCGGCGACGGCGTCCATGGAGTAGGCCAGGTCGTCGATCACCTGTGTCGTCTGCAGCTCGATCGGCAGGCCCGGCTCGGCGTCGAACGGCTCGGCGCGCAACGGCTCGGCGTCGAATGGCTCGAGCTCGGGATCCTCCGCGGCAGCACGATGGTGGACGGGCCGTCCGGGCGCACCGATTTTGGCGATCAGATCGGCGACGCTGACGCCGCCGCCGGTGTGGGATCCGCCCTGTTCGGGTTCTTCCTCGCGCGCCGCGACGGCCTCCATCGGGGCCTCAGGCTGCCAGCGGTGCAGGCTGTCGTCGGCGGGGGGCTCGAAGAATCGCTCCCAGGGCGCGGCGCCCAACGGCGCCGGTTCCGGCGCGATCGGGTAGGCGTGTGCCCCGCCCGGCCCGCGCCGACCATTACGAGTGGCGTCGCTCTGGGCGTCACTCATGTCGTACCGGCCTCCGAAGCTCTGCTGCAGACGTCAGCGTGTGCGTGCGTAATGTCAGCGCAGCCCCGCGTCGCGAGCGCCGCCGCTGGTGCCAACCACTTTGTTGCCCTGGTGCAGCGGCGCGAAATCCATCCGCCACCCAGACGTACGCAACAAAGCCCACATCGTACTGAGTTATTGGTCCAGACGCGATCTCGAGTTGTCGGCTCAGCCGCCGGAGTGCATCACGTCGGCACCCGCCGGCACCGTGCAGTCGTCGGGGTCGGTGAGCCAACCCTCCGGCAGCACCACCCGGGCCGGCGAACCCTGCCGGCCGCGCGGGCCCGTCGCCTCGTCCGGGAACGGCACGGTGCCGTCCAGCCGGTCGAGCAGCGAGTCCAGCTCGTCGAGCGTCTTGACCATCGCCAGGGCCCGGCGCAGCTCGGAGCCGGCCGGAAAGCCGTGCAGGTACCAGCCGATGTGCTTGCGGATGTCGCGCATGCCCTTGTCCTCGCCGAAGTGCGCGGCGAGTAACTCGCCGTGCCGTCGGACGATGGCGGCGACCTCGCCCAGCGTCGGCGGCGTGGGTGGCGGATTGCCGGTGAACGCGGCCGACAGCTCGGCGAACAGCCAGGGCCGGCCCAGGCAGCCGCGGCCGATGACGACGCCGTCGCAGCCCGTGGTGGCCATCATGGTCAGCGCGTCGCTGGCGTCATAGATGTCGCCGTTGCCGAGGACCGGGATCGTCCGCACCTGCTGCTTGAGCCGGGCGATCTCCTCCCAGTCGGCGGTGCCGGAGTAGCGCTGCGCCGCCGTGCGGGCATGCAGCGCGACGGCCGCGGCCCCTTCGGCCTCGGCGATGCGGCCGGCGTCGAGGTGCGTGTGGTGTTCGTCGTCGATGCCGATGCGGAACTTGACGGTCACCGGTATCTGGGTGCCTTCGGTGCCGCGCACCGCTGCGGCGACGATCTGACCGAACAGCCGCCGCTTGTACGGCAGCGCCGACCCGCCGCCCCGCTTGGTGACCTTGGGCACCGGGCAGCCGAAATTCATGTCGATGTGATCGGCCAGGCCTTCGTCGGCGATCATCTTGGCGGCCGCGTAGGTGGTCGCGGGGTCGACGGTGTAGAGCTGCAGCGAGCGCGGCGACTCGTCGTCGGCGAACGTGGTCATGTGCATGGTCGCCGGATGACGCTCGACAAGCGCACGCGCCGTTACCATTTCGCACACATAAAGCCCGCTTACGGTGCCGACCTTGGCCAGCTCGAGCTCGCGGCACAGCGTCCGGAATGCGACGTTTGTCACGCCCGCCATCGGTGCCAGAACCACCGGGCTGGCGAGCGCGATGGAACCGATGCGCACCGCTTGGTTACCGCCGGCTCATGGTCAGCGTGCCGGCGGTCTTGTGCAGCTCGGCTGCGGTGGTCCTCTTGCCGGTGCGTTCTTCCCGCTCGAGCTGGCGCCGCTTGGAAATCTCGAACTTCTCGCAGGTTTGCTCGAGTTCCTTGATCAGCACAGCCAGGTCGTCGCGCATCGCGGCGGCCTCGCCGGTGAAGTCCTCGCGCTCGAAAATGCGCCATTTCTTCAGCACCGGCATCACCACATCGTCGAGGTGGATGCGCGGGTCGTACACACCGCCGACGGCGATGGCGACGGCCTTGCGGCGGAACTCGGGCACCTGGTAGCCCGGCATCTGGAAGTTGCGCAACACCTTGTGCAGCGACCTCATCGCCTGGTTCGGCGAAGCCTCGAAACCGGCCTCGCTGACATCGCGGTAGAAGATCATGTGCAGGTTCTCGTCGGCCGAGATCTTGGCCAGCAGCTGGTCGGCAATGGTCTCGTTGCAGGCCTTGCCGGTGTTGCGGTGCGAAATCCGGGTCGCCAGCTCCTGGAACGTCACATAGATGACCGAGTCGAACAGGCTCTCGGCGAACAGGTCGGCGCGCACCTGATGGTTCTGGCCCGGGCTGAACCCGCGGTTCACCACCTCGATGCGCAGCTTCTCCAGCTCGACCGGGTCGACCGCGCGGGTCACCACCAGATAGTCGCGCAGCGCGATGCCGTGCCGGTTCTCCTCCGCGGTCCACCGGTTGACCCACTGACCCCAGGCGCCGTCTAGCCCGAAGTTCATCGCGATCTCGCGGTGGTACGACGGCAGGTTGTCTTCGGTCATCAGGTTCTGCACCATCGCCACCTGGGCGACGTCAGAAAGCTGGGATTGGCCGGGCTCCCAGTCTTGCCCACCGAGCGCGTAGTAGTTCTTTCCGTCCGACCACGGGATGTAGTCGTGCGGGTTCCAGTTTTTGTGCATGGACTCGTGCCGGTTCAGGTACTTCTCGACGAACGGCTCGAGCTCGTGCAGCAGCTGTAGGTTTGTCAGCTCGGCTGACATAGGGCCTCCAGTTATCTGTGTCGATGGGTAGCAGTCAATATATCTGTGTACTTCAGTAGCATCAAGTTCCTGATCCGGCGCGCCAGGTGACGTTTTGATGCCGGTTTCGGGCCGACGTTTTTTGTAGGTTCAGTTGTACGGCTTGCCGATGCGGCGGAAAAGAAAACGCGCGTTACTGCGACTTGCCGAGCTCGGCGGCCGGGACGTAGGGCGCGGCCGTGATGTAGAGCATGTTGACGCAGTAATCAATGAACTGCTTGCGGGTGGCACCCAGCTGCCCGTGCAGATAGGCGGTGAACAAGCCCGAGAGCCCGCCGACCAGGCTGGTGGCAATCATCTTCTGCAGCACGGCATCGCCGATCCGCGACAGCTTGCGCTGCAACAGGTCGATGAAGTTGGGCATCCACTCCGCGCCGGAGCGGGTCAGCACCGGTTCCACCGCCGGTGCCAGCAACAGCACGCGTCCGCCGACCGGGTCGTCGACCATCAGCTCGACGAATCGCTCGACGGCCTCACGCGGGGTGGTCGCCGACGTCAGCGTATTCATCGCGCGCGTGCACACATCGTCGTAGACCGCGCGCACGAACTCGTCACGGTCGGCAAAGCTTTCGTAGAAATAGCGTTCGGTCAGCGCGGCCTGGCGGCAGACCGCGCGCACGGTCAGCGCCGGCCCGCCGGGACTGCCCAGGAGCTGCACGCCGGCGCTGATGAGGTTGTCACGGCGAAGGGCGAGGCGACTCTCCAAGGGAACGCCGGTCCAGCGCCCCCGTCGTTGACCCGTCTGCACATCGCTCCTAAGCTCTAGAATGACAACGGCTGTAGTCAAAAATTCACGGTACCTACAGGAATCCAATAGTGACTCAAGATACGTCCGCATCCCACCCTCTGACCAGCGACGTAACACGTGGTGACGCCGTCGGCGCCGCTGAGCAGTCGGTTTCGGCCGGGCAGTCCGACGCGTCCGGCGGTGTCGCGGCCGGCTGCCCGGTGTCGCCGGCGGGGTACGACGCGCCGCCGGCACCGCTGGGGCCCGACTCGCTGACCTGGCGGTACTTCGGGGACTGGCGAGGCATGCTGCAGGGTCCGTGGGCGGGCTCGATGCAGAACATGCACCCGCAGCTGGGGGCGGCGGTCATCGATCACTCCACGTTCTTCCGCGAGCGCTGGCCGCGTCTGCTGCGTTCGCTGTATCCCATCGGGGGAGTCGTGTTCGACGGGGACCGCGCCCCGGGCACGGGTGCCGAGGTGCGCGACTACCACACCGACATCAAGGGGGTCGACGAACAGGGCCGGCGCTACCACGCCTTGAACCCCGACGTCTTCTACTGGGCGCACTCCACCTTCTTTATGGGCACCATCCATGTGGCCGAGCGATTCTGCGGCGGCATCACCGAGGAGCAGAAGCGCCAGCTGTTCGACGAACACGTCGAGTGGTACCGGATGTACGGCATGAGCATGCGGCCGGTGCCGGCTTCCTGGGAGGAGTTCCAGGTCTACTGGGACCACATGTGCCGCAACGTGCTGGAGAACAATTGGGCGGCCCGGGCCGTGCTCGATCTGACCGAGCTGCCGAAACCCCCGTTCGCGCAATGGATTCCGAATCCGCTATGGGCCGCACAACGCAAGTTGCTGGCGCCGTTCTTCGTCTGGCTGACGGTCGGCCTCTACGATCCGCCGGTGCGCGAGCTGATGGGCTATCGCTGGTCACGCCGCGACGAGTGGCTGCACCGGCGCTTCGGCGACCTCGTGCGAGGCGTGTTCGCCCTGGTGCCGCCCAGATTCCGCAAGCATCCTCGGGCCCGGGCCGGCTTGGACCGCGCCAGCGGTCGCATCCCGCTCGATACGCCCCTGGTGCAAACCCCGGCGCGCAACCTGCCGCCCGAAGACGAGCGCGGTAACCCCAAGCATTACTGCCCGGCGGTCTCCTGACCCGACCGGGCGCCGGTCGCGCTACGCGTGGGTGTGACCGTGAACTTCTTCCAGGCCTGCCTGATGGACGTGCGTGTGGGTGTGTTCGGTGCCGTCGGCGTGCGCGTGTGAGTGTTCGTGCTCGACGTGCTCGTGCTCGTGGCTCGTGTGCGCATGGTCGTGCGTCACGTCGCCGTGCTGGTGCTCGTGCGCGTGTGGCGCGTCGTGGGTGTGGTCTTCGCTCATTGCTGTTCTCTCCTTTGTGAAATGCTTTGTGGCTGTTGCGCACTCAGCGGCCGGCGCTGCGCTGCCGGCTGGGCGGGCGGGACGGCTCGGCGACGGCCTTGAGCCCGCTGTCGCGGCGGTGGTGACCGGGCACTCCGGGGCCGGCGTGCTCGGCGTTGAAGACCGCATCGATGACGAGTTGGCGGACGTGGTCGTTTTCCAGGCTGTAGTAAATCGTCGTGCCCTCCCGGCGGGTGCGGACCAGGCGTGCCATCCGCAATTTCGCCAGGTGCTGGGAAACCGACGGCGCCGGCTTGCCCACGTGCTCGGCGAGTTCGTTGACCGACATCTCGTCGTCGGTCAACGACCAGAGCACCTGCACGCGAGTGGCATCGGCCAGCATTCGGAACACCTCGACCACGAGGTTGGCCTGGTCATCGGGCAGTCGACCTTTGCCACTATCTGCATGCATACGCAAATACTAGCGAAGGCCGCCCGCGCTGCCAAGGACGCCGATCAGGCCGAGGGGACCACCGTCGACTGGCGGCCGCCGTTGCGCTCGTTCCAGAGCCGGTAGACCTCGACGGCGTCGTCGTCGGGCTCATAGCGCATGGGCAGGCGTCGCTGGTCCCATTCCTTCGCGAACTCGTCGTAGAAGGTGGACAACTCGAAGTACTTACGGTCATCGACGTAGTACTGCTCGTAGCTGTCCCGGGTGGTCAGGAACACGACTTCCTTGGGTGAGCAGTAGTACAGCGAGCCCAGGCACATCGGGCAGGGATGGGCCAGCACGTAGATGGTGGCGTCGACGAGGTGCTCGGTGTTCAGCTTCATGCAGGCCTCGCGGATCGCCAGGATCTCGGCGTGGGCGGTGGGATCGTTCGTCTGGGCCACCTTGTTGGCGCTCTCGGCCAGCACCGCCCCGTCCTGGACGATGACGGTCGCGAACGGGCGGCCGCCCTCGGTCACGTTTCGGCGGGCCAGCTCGATCGTCCGTTGGGCGAAGTCGGTCATGGGGTCCTCCGGCGTAGAACGGGGGGCAGATAACTCGGAGAGTAGTCCCGCCGACCGGGATGCGACCTTGTGATACTAACTAGATTGTCTATGTTTTTTCTGACCCGGTTAAGGGGGCATCATGGCGCGCGCCGAACGTGATCGTTGGGACCTGGCGACGAGTGTCGGGGCGACGGCGACGATGGTGGCCGCGCAGCGGGCGCTGTCATCCGATGCCAAGCTGATCGACGACCCGTACGCCGCACCGCTGGTGCGCGCGGTCGGGATCGACGTCTACGTCCGGCTGGTGAACGGCGAAATCCCAGCCGGCGGCAACGCCGAGTTCGACCCGCAGCGGATGGCGCGGGGGATGGCCTGCCGAACCCGGTTCTACGACCAATTCTTTCTGGACGCGACCGGCAGGGGCATCGGCCAGGTGGTGATCCTGGCGTCGGGACTCGATTCCCGCGCCTACCGGCTGCCCTGGCCGGCGGGGACGGTCGTCTACGAGGTCGACATGCCAGAGGTGATCGAATTCAAGACGCTGACGCTGGGCGACCTGGGGGCCGAGCCGGCCGCCGAGCGGCGGACCGTCGCCATCGACCTGCGCGACGACTGGGCCTCCGCCCTGCAGGCGGCCGGGTTCGATCCGCAGGCCCCATCGGCATGGAGTGCGGAAGGACTGGTGGTGTACCTGCCCGACGAGGCCCAAGACGCCCTGTTCGACAACATCACCACGCTGAGCGCCCCCGGCAGCCGTCTCGCCTTCGAATTCGTACCTGACACTGCCGTTTTCGCCGACCCGCGGTGGCGCGCCCACCACGACCGGATGAGCGAACTCGGGTTCGAGATCGACTTCAACGATCTCGTCTACCACGGCCAGCGCAGCCACATCGTCGACCACCTGAGCCGGCGCGGCTGGCAGACCAGCTCCCGGACGATTGCTGAGCTGCATGCGGCCAACGGGTTTGCCTACGCCGACGACGACGTCGCGGCGGCCTTCGCCGATGTCACCTACAGCAGCGCGGTGCTCGGGCGCTGATTGCGGTGCGCGGAGCGGGCCGCGCGCCGTATGGTGCCCCCACCAGGGCTCGAACCTGGGACCTGCGGATTAAAAGTCCGTAGCTCTACCAACTGAGCTATAGGGGCCGCGGAGATTCAGGATACTTGGACCGAAAACGAGGCTCGTTTGAGGATTGGGCACACCGTGACCTAAGCTGACGTGGCTCCCAACGAAACCACGTTGCGAGTACCCCGGAGTGATTCGGTTCTGGCCCCCATCGTCTAGTGGCCTAGGACGCCGCCCTTTCACGGCGGTAGCACGGGTTCGAATCCCGTTGGGGGTACGCGACGCGGTGACGCGGAGCAGCAGCAAGGCCCTGTGGCGCAGTTGGTTAGCGCGCCGCCCTGTCACGGCGGAGGTCGCGGGTTCGAGTCCCGTCAGGGTCGCCAAGCGCGGCGAGGAAATCGCTGCCCTCCGGCCAGGTAGCTCAGTCGGTACGAGCGTCCGCCTGAAAAGCGGAAGGTCGGCGGTTCGATCCCGCCCCTGGCCACCACGGATGTGCGAGTTCTCGGCGTCGCGCGGCGTCAAACCACGTAGGGCGCAATCAGAGTGGTGGCACCCAAAACCACCAGCCCGATCAGGAACGCGACGATCGTGAAGCCCATCACCTGACGGACATTGAGTTTCGCGATCGCGAGCAGGGGCAGCAACCAAAAGGGCTGGATCATGTTCGCCACCCCTTCGCCGACGGCGACCGCCATGGACATCAACCCGAGGTATGCCGGCGAGATCTGACCGACCGCGCGCGCCGAGTCGACCGCGATCGGGCCCTGCACGGCCCAGTGGCCGCCGCCGGATGGCACGAACAAGCTGATGATCAACGAGCCGATGAAGGTCAGGAACGGCAGCGTGTACTGCGTCGCGCCGCTCACCAGCCCGTGGGCCAGCAGGGTCTGCAGGGGCACGGACTTGCCGCCGGCGTGCGGCGGCGCATAGCCGAGCAGGGCGACCAGGCCGCCGTAGAGCGGGTACTGCAGCAGCAGCGGACCGGACACTTTCGCGGCACCGGTGAATGCCCGGATGAACCGGATCGGCGTGCGATGCAGCAGCGCACTGGTGATCGTGAACAACATGATCATCGACGAGATGTTCAGCGCGAAACCGCTGAGGCAGAAGTAGGCAATGCCCGCGGCGAACACGAGGACGTTGAGGATCCACTGGTTTTCCAGCCATTCGGCGAACGATCGCTTGCCCTTGGCCTTGGCCTCGGGCTGGCTCTCGTCCTCGAACACGGCGGGGTCGGGCGCAAGGCTTTGCGTCGGCTGCATGCGCCAGATCGCCAACGCGAGCAGCGCCAGCACCACGATCACCGATAGCCAGCTGTAGGGCTCGAAGATCGTCAGCTTGAGCGGCACCGTGGCGCCAGTCATCTTGTGGATCACGTTGATTGGGCTGCCGTCATCCGTGTTCGCCAGCGCGATCGACGACGACAATCCCTGCGTCCAGACGATGAAGCCCATGAACGCCGCCGCGATGAGGTAGCCGAAATGTGTGTCGGTGAAGCGCCTTGCGACCTGGCGCGCGATCAGCGCACCCGCGACCAGCCCGAGCCCCCAGTTCAAAAGGGAGAGAGCGGCGCTCAAGCCGAAGCAGAGCAGGGCTCCCTGCACCTGGTTCCTCGGTTTGCCCGCGATGTGGACGATGGCTCGCTTGAGAACCGGCGCCTCGGCGAGCGTGTAACCGGTCACGAGGATCAAGACCATCTGGAAGGCGAACGTAAAGATGTTCTGCGATCCCCATACGCCCCCGTACCACGCCTTGAGCATGCCGCCCGCCGAGGCGCCGCGGACCAGCAGCGCGACCAGCGCGGCGACGATGACGGTGAGGATGACCGCGAACAGGTAGGGGTCGGGCATTAACCGTTCGACGTACCGGACGCACAGTGCGGTGAAAGCCTGGATGACGCCGCGGTGTCTGGGTTTACCGTCTTCTTCTGGCGCGCTTGGCTGCTCGTCGTCGGGCTCCTCGGTTGCGGCCGTGGGTTCTTCGCTCGTCGTCATCGACCTGCCCTCGCGTTCTCTGGCCAGCTCGCGTTCGACCGCGCGCATTGGCTGATCGTAATAGCGGAACTGATGCGGCCTGAACCTGACGGCAGATGTCGCGGCTATGAACTGTCCGTGGCCACCACGTTGCAATCCGCAGCAGCGGTGCGTGGGCCCGCCCGGTGCAACCGGCGTCTGCGGCTACTTGAGCATGCTCCCCGCGTCGACGGTGACCGGAAGGCCTGTGATGTAACGCGATTCGTCGGAAGCCAGGAACAGCACCGCGTTGCTGATGTCTACCGGTTCGACCCAGCCGACCGGGAGGACGTGCATGAACTGCGCGGCGACCTTGAGGTCGTCCGGGCCGGGGTTCTCCAGATCCGGCCGGAACAGCTTCATGGTTCCCTCGTTCATGAACATCGGCGTGTTCACATTGGTCGGGTGAACGGAATTCACCCGGATGAAGTGCTGGCCGAGTTCGACCGCGAAGGTACGCATCAGTCCGACGACGCCGTGTTTGGCGGCGATGTAGTGACCGGTGTGCGGGTAGGCCTTGAGCCCACCGACCGAGCTGGTCAAAATGATCGATCCGCCCTGGCCCTGGGAAATTAAATGCGGCACACCGGCTTTGACGGTCTTCCAGACCCCGGAGAGGTTGACGTCGATCATGTCCCGCCAGTCGTCTTCACTGGTCTTGTCGAGCGTCTGGCCGCCGTTGCCGATCCCGGCGTTCGCGCAGATGATGTCCAGGCGGCCGAGTTGTTCAACCCCGCTGTCCACCGCCGCTTTCAGGGCGTCGTAGTCGCGCACGTCGACTTGGGCGGTCACGATGCGCCGGTTGAGCCCCTTGATGAGATCGGCCGTCTCGGCCAGGTCATCCGGCGTCGACGCCGGGATCTCGCTGTTGCTGCTGATCGGGGTGCAGATGTCGACGGCGATGATGTCGGCGCCCTCCTGCGCCAGGCGCACCGCGTGACTGCGGCCCTGCCCCCGGGCCGCCCCGGTGATGAACGCGACCTTGCCCTCGACTCTTCCGCCCATGACTGCACCTCACTGATCGGTCGACGTCAATTATTTGTCGATCGATCAGTGAGGGTGGCACCATTTGGCCGCAGTGTCAACAGCCGCCCGGGCCGGTCGCACGACTTGGCGCCGCACGACGGAAGCGG